>DATHTC010000279.1:0-1809 GCA_035463735.1 Gaiellaceae bacterium
GACGGGCGGGATGCGCCCGCTTCGCGGGCTGCGATCCCGCGCGTCCGGTTGAGGGGGAACCTGGCGGTTCCCCCATGCCCCCTCCCTTCGCCTCGGGGGCTGCCTCGTGGCAGCGATTCCCTCGTCCGAGGGAGCGAGGAGGGCGGCGGGGCGTCGATACATGGGCTGACCCACCTCCCCCATCCCCTCGAGACGGCGCCTCCCCCAGGCGCCGTCTCGCGTTTCGGGACCGAGAACGACGGAGGGCCGGCGGCTGCCGGCCCTCCCGTCGCACGTGCGTGTCGCTCGGGCGGAGCGACCTACATCATCCCGCTCATGTCGGGCATGCCCGCGCCTGCACCGGCCGGCTGCTTCTCCGGCGGCTCGGCGACCACGGCCTCCGTGGTCAGGATGTTCTTCGCGATCGAGGCCGCGTTCTGCAGAGCCGAGCGCGTGACCATCGTCGGGTCGATGATCCCGTCGGCGACGAGGTTCGTGACCTCGCCGGTGTCGACGTTCAGGCCCTCGCCCTTCTTGGCCGCGCGGACCTGCTGCACCACGACCGAGCCCTCCATGCCGGCGTTGCTCGCCAGCTGGCGGAGCGGCTCCTCGAGCGCGCGGAGGATGATCTGCGCCCCCGTCTTCTCGTCGCCCTCGAGCTTCTCGATCGAGGCCTTGACGACGTCGGCCGCGTTCAGCAGCGCCACGCCGCCGCCCGGCACGATGCCCTCCTCGAGCGCCGCCCGGGTGGCCTGGAGCGCGTCCTCGACGCGATGCTTCTTCTCCTTCATCTCGGTCTCGGTGGCAGCGCCGACCTTGACCACCGCGACGCCGCCGGCGAGCTTCGCCAGCCGCTCCTGCAGCTTCTCGCGGTCGAAGTCGGAGTCGGTGTTCTCGATCTCCGACTTCAGCTGCTTGATCCGGCCCTTGATCGCCTCGGCGTCCCCGGCGCCGTCGATGATCGTGGTCGAGTCCTTGTCGACGACGATCTTCCGGGCCCGGCCCAGCTGCGAGATCTTCGTGTTCTCGAGCTTGAGGCCCATCTCCTCGGTGATCACCTCGGCGCCCGAGAGGATCGCGATGTCCTCCAGCATGCGCTTGCGGCGGTCGCCGAAGCCCGGCGCCTTGACGGCGACGGCCGTGAACGTGCCGCGCAGCTTGTTGACGACGATCGTCGCGAGCGACTCGCCCTCGACGTCCTCCGCCACGATCAGCAGCGGGCGGCCCGCCTGGATCACCTGCTCGAGCACGGGCAGGAGGTCCTTGACGGCCCCGATCTTCTGGTTCGCGACCAGGATGTACGGGTCGTCGAGCACGGCCTCCATGCGCTCGGGGTCGGTGATCATGTACGGCGACAGGTAGCCCTTGTCGAACTGCATGCCCTCCGTGAACTCGAGCTCGAGCCCGAAGGTCTGGCCCTCCTCGACGTTCACGACGCCGTCCTTGCCGACCTTGTCGATCGCGTCGGCGATCACGTCGCCGATCTCGCGCTCACGCGCGGAGATGGTGGCGACCCGGGCGATGTCCTCCTTGCCCGAGATCTCCTTCGACTGCGACTTCAGGTCCTCGACGACGCTCTCGACGGCGGACTCGATCCCGCGCTTGAGCCCCATCGGGTTCGCGCCGGCGGCGACGTTCTTCAGGCCCTCGCGAACGATCGCCTGCGCAAGCACGGTCGCCGTGGTCGTCCCGTCGCCCGCGACGTCGTTCGTCGCCGTGGCGACCTCGCGCACGAGCTGCGCGCCCTGGTTCTCGAAGACGTCCTCGAGCTCGATCTCGCGCGCGATCGTGACGCCGTCGTTCGTGATCGTGGGCGCGCCGAACTTCTTG
>DATHTC010000280.1:0-4221 GCA_035463735.1 Gaiellaceae bacterium
CCGTCATCTTCGACAGCGACATGGTCGCGCGCGGCCGTCCGGCGTTCAACGTCGCGACGCGCGGCCTCTGCTACTTCCACCTCACCGTCCGCACGGGGACGCGTGACCTCCACTCGGGGATGTACGGCGGCGCGGCGCTCAACGCCATGCACGCGCTGACCCGGATCCTGGCGGCGGTGACGCCGTCGGACGGCCGCGCGCCCGAGCCGCTGCGGGCGGGCATCGCGCCGCTGACCGACGAGGAGCGGGAGAGCTGGGCGGCCCTTCCGGGCGGGGAGGAGGAGCTTCACGGGCAGGGAGCACGCCCGATGGATCCCCGCGCGGTCGAGGAGTTCTACCTCCGCACGTGGGCGGACACCGCGGTCGACGTGAACGGGATCGCGGGCGGCTCTCCACTCCTGCAGAAGACGGTGCTCCCCGTGGAGGCGGTGGCGAACGTGTCGATCCGGCTCGCGCCGGGCCAGGACCCGCACGCGGTGGGCGAGGCGTTCGAGCGGCTCGTGCGGGAGGCGGCGCCGGACGGGGCGGACGTCGAGGTGGAGCTGTGGTCGTGGAGCGAGCCCGGCCTCGTGCCGCCCGACGCGCCCGCGATTCGCCTCGCGCTCGACGCGTTCGAGCGCGCGCTCGGCACGCGGCCGCTGCTGATCCGCTCGGGCGGAACGCTCCCGATCGTGCCCGCGCTCGGGCACAAGGGCATCCCGGTGGTGCTGACCGGGTTCGCACTCCCGGACTCGAACATCCACTCGCCGAACGAGCGCATCCTCGTCGAGTACCTCCCGCTCGGGATCGCGGCCGCGCGGGAGCTCCTCCTCGCCTGGCGCGAGCTTCGCTAGCCGACGCCCCGGCGCATCGCCCCACGCGTCACGGCGTCTTCACGGTGCCTGGCACCGTGAAGAGGGGCGTACGCCGCGACCGCGGATGCCAGGCCGTCTTTACGGTGCCTGGCACCGTCACGAAAGCGTCACGAAACCGGGCCGCGGCCGCTACGCGGGAACCGTGGGCTCGACGTGGAGCCACGCGCGGCCGAAACGGCGCATCTCGTCGATGATCGGCAGCAGCGCCTCGCCCTTCTCCGTCAGCCGGTACTCGACCCGCGGCGGCGACTCGGCGTAGCTCTGGCGCTCCACGAGGCCCTCGTCCTCGAGCCAGCGCAGCCGCTCCGAGAGCGTCCGCGGGCTGATGCCGGCGCACGAGTGCTCGAGCTCCGTGAACCGGCGCGGCCCCTCGGAGAGGTCGTGGACGAGCAGTGCCGTCCACTTGCTGCCGATGATCTCCGCGCAGGCCGCCACCGAGCAGCAGCCGGCCGCGTGGACCTCTCCCATCGTCCGCATCGGCTCGAATTGTACTCCCGTCAGGACGCGTCCCAGGGAGGCGGATTGTGGACCCACCGGCCGCCCACCATCGTCGCGACGACGCGCACCTCCGGGAGCTCCTCGGGGTCGATCGCCAGCGGGTCGCGGTCGAGCACGACGAGGTCGGCGAGGTAGCCGGGGAGGAGCTTGCCGCGCCGACGCTCGTCGCCCATCAGCCAGGGCGGATTGACGCACGTCGCCTGCAGCGCCTCCTCCACCGTCAGCGCCTGCTCCGGGTGCCACGCCGGCCGGTCGTCGAGCGTCCGCAGCACTCCGGCGACGATGCCTGCCCACGGGTCGAGCTCCTCGATCGGAGCGTCCGAGCCGTTGCAGAGCAGCGCGCCCGCGTCCTGGAGCGTGCGCCACGCGTAGGCGCGGTGCGTCTCGCCCGCCCACGCGGCCTCGGCGAGGTCGCGGTCGGAGGGCGCGTGACTGAACTGGCACGAGACGGCGACGCCGATCCGTGCGAACCGCTCAGCGTCGCCCTGGAGGAGGATCTGCGCGTGCTCGATCCGGTGCCGCAGCCCCAGCGGCGCCCACTCGCCGCGAGTCGCCTCGAACGCGTCGAGCGCGTCGCGGTTCGCCTGGTCGCCGATCGCATGCACGCTGACGGGGATCCGTGCTCGGGTGCCGGCCCGGACGATCTCGATCAGCTCGTTGCGCGACGTGATCTGCACGCCCCGCCCGTCCGCCATCAGGGCCGTCCCCGACCCGAGCGCGCCGTCGGTGAAGGCCTTGAGGTACCCGAAGCGGAGGAAGTCGTCGCCGAGCCCGGACTGGATGCCCGCCTCCTCGAGCCCGCCCACGAGCTCGTGGGGGAGCGACTGCCAGACGCGCAGGGTCAGGCCCGCCTCCCGGCGAACGCGCTGCCACAGGCGCAGGGCTCCGATCCAGCCGTCCTTGTCGTTCACGCACGTGACGCCCCGCGCCGCGCAGACGCGGAGGCCGTCCCGCATCGCCTCGACGTAGTCGTCGTCCGAGATCTCGATCGCGTGGTCGCGGAAGTGCCACGCCGACTCCTCGCGCAGTACGCCGGTCGGCTCACCGCGGTCGTCGACCTCGACGACGCCGCCGGGTTGCGCCAGGTCGAGGCCGTCGGCGCGCGCGAGCGCCGCCGAGTTGACCCACAGCGAGTGCGAGTCGCGCGCGAGGAACGCGGCCGGGGTGTCACCGGTGACGGCGTCGAGCGCCTGCCGTGTCGGCTCGGTCGCGGGGCTCCAGTCGCCCGCGCGCCACCCGCGTCCGCGGAGCCAGCCGCCGGCGGGCACCGCTGCCGCCGCGGCGCCGATCCGCTCGAGCGCCTCCTCGAACGTCCGCGTGTCCTCCAGCTTCACCTCCCGCTGCGCGAGCGCCCATGTCGGGAAGTGGACGTGCGAGTCGGTGAAGCCGGGGACGACGCAGCGGCCGCCGAGGTCGACGACCTCCGGGCTCGCGAGCGCGGTCTCGTGGACGCCGACTCCGCCCGCCACGTGGTCGCCCGCGATCGCGAGCGCGCGCGCCACCGGCAGCGACGGGTCGAGGGTGCGGACGACGCCGTTCTCGAGGATCACGGTGCGACACTCTAGGTCGATGCGCAGGCTCGTGGACGCGCTCCTGCTCGCGGCCGTGGCGGTGGTTGCGGCGGCGGCGGTGGTCGACGCGCTGGAGCCCGATCCCGTCGACCCGCTCGAGCGTGCGCGGGACGACCTCCGCCGGGCCGACGTGCGGGGGACGCTGCTCGTGGCGGAGGACGACTGCACCCGGCGGTCGCTCGTGCTCCCGGCGCTCCGCGAGCAGCCGCGCGGCGTCGTCGGCTGCTCCGTCTACGGCCGCCCCGGCTCGCTCGGCATCCTCCGCGGCGCCGTCGTCTGGTACGCCTTCCCCGGAGGAGTGACGACGCTCCTGCGCCCCGCGCAGCTCGACGCGTACGTCGGCAGGCGCGCGCGGGTGACCGCGGTCGCCTGGCTGGGGAACGTCCGCTACGCGGTCACCTACCGCGTCGCCGGGCGGCCGGAGGAGACGCTCGCCGTGTTCGAGCGCGGCTCTCTCGTGCGCGTGCTCGGCCGCGACCAGTCGTTCCAGGGCCTCCGCTCGAGTCCCCGCACCCGCTTTCTCGCGGCCCGTTCGACCCGCGGGCTCGCCCTCTGGGACGCGCTCGGGGACCGCGTCGAGCTGCCGGCGGACGCCGAGGGCGCACGGGCGCTCGCGTGGTCTCCCGACGAGCGGTGGGCGGTCGCTGCGAGCGAGCGCGAGCTGACGTTCTTCCGCCTCGGCGCCTCGACCGTGACGGCGCGGATCCCGCTCGGCGCGGTCGACGTCGACTGGGAACGCGCGGGCTAGGCGAGAGGCTCAGGCGTTCGCCTGGGTCGGGGCCTGCGTGACGGGGCAGCGGCCGGTGCGGTACGCCTCGAAGTCGGACGGCTTCAGGATCCATCGCCACGCGCCGTCGACGGCGACGAGGTGCCCGTCCGCGGTGAACATCTCCTCCTCGCCGGCGAGACTGACGGTGACGCGGTAGGTGACCGCCGTGCTCGGACGCGCCTCGCGGTCGCCGGCGACGTGCCAGTCCTCCTCTTTCTCCGCCAGCACCTCGACGAGCTCGAGACGGCCGGCGAATGCCGGCGCGTTCCGCTCGCACGCGGCGTACGCCGCCCGCGACACGACATCCTGGTGCGCCGGGTAGAGCATGTCCCAGGCGGCCGCGTGCTCGCCGCGGTAGAGGTGCCCGAACACCTGCTCGAGGAACTCGACCGGCTGCTGCTCCGGCTGGCTCGCCCCGCAGCCCCCGGCGACGGCGAGGAGCGCCGCGGCGGCGAGGGTCGGGAGGATCCGCACCCGGGCATTCTGCGACACGCGCTAGGCTGCGCGCCCGTGGAGCTGCACCGCGGGC
>DATHTC010000281.1:0-4163 GCA_035463735.1 Gaiellaceae bacterium
TTCTTGTACTTCTTGCCGCTCCCGCACCAGCAGGGGTCGTTGCGGCCGAGCTTCTCGTGCTCGCTGACGACCCGCTGCGCCGGTGCCGTGGCGACCGCACCGCCCCCGCCGCCGACCGCGGTGGCAACCGCGGGGCCTGACCCGCCGCCGCGCGGCGCGGGTGCCGCCCCCGCTGCGGCGATCGCGTCGGCGCCCTGCGCCGTCTCGTGCTCGTAGCGCAGGTCGCCGTCCTGCGGCGCGCCGTTCTGCCGCGCCGCCACCTCCTCGCGCGCCTCCGGCGCGAGCTCGGCGTGGAAGAGCGTCGCGACGACCTCTTCCTTGATGTTCTGGTTCAGCTCCTGGAAGAGGATGTGCCCCTCGGCGCGGTACTCGGTCAGCGGATCCTTCTGCGCCATCGAGCGGAGGTGGATCCCCTCGCGGAGGTACTCCATGTTCTCGAGGTGCTCGCGCCAGCGGCGGTCGACGATCTGGAGGATCACGTAGCGCTCGACGTCGCGGATGAGCGGCGCGTCGGTGTCCGGGTTCGGGCCGAACTGCTCCTCCTTCTCCCCGTAGACCTCGCGCGCGTCCTCCTGGAACTCCTCCACGAGCGCGTTGCGGTCGGTGAGGTCGACGCCGTCCTCGCGCAGCTCGTCGAGCGTGATGTCGGTGCCGTAGAGCGCGTGCAGCTGCGCCACCATCGCCTCGAGGTCCCACTCGTCGCCGAACTCGGTCTCGGTGTAGGCGTCGACGGTGCGCGCGACCACCTCGTCGATCCATTCGAGGACGTCGTCCCGCATGTCCTTGCCCTCGAGCACCTCGCGCCGCTGGCGGTAGATCACCTGGCGCTGGACGTTCATCACGTCGTCGTACTTGAGGACGTTCTTCCGCGCGACGAAGTTCTGCTCCTCGACCTTCTTCTGCGCCCCCTCGATCTGGTTCGAGAGGATCTTCGCCTCCATCGGCTGGTCGTCCGGGAGCTTGAACCGCTCCATGATGTTGAAGATCCGGTCGCCGGCGAAGAGGCGGACGAGGTCGTCCTGGCCCGACAGGTAGAAGCGCGTCTCGCCGGGGTCGCCCTGGCGCCCGGAGCGGCCGCGCAGCTGGTTGTCGATCCGGCGCGACTCGTGGCGCTCGGTCCCGAGCACGTAGAGACCGCCGAGCTCGCGTACCTGGTCGTCGATCTTGATGTCGACGCCGCGGCCGGCCATGTTCGTGGCGATCGTGACCGCGCCGACCTGGCCCGCGTCCTTGATGATCTCGGCCTCGCGCGCGTGCTCCTTCGCGTTGAGGACGTTGTGCGGCACGCCCGTGCGCGTGAGCAGCTGCGAGAGGTACTCGGACGTCTCCACCGCGATCGTGCCGACGAGAACGGGCTGCCCGCGCTCGTTCCGCTCCTTGATGTCGTCGACGACGGCACCGAACTTCGCGTCCTTCGTCTTGAAGATGAAGTCGTTCTGGTCCGCGCGCGCGATCGCCTCGTTCGTGGGGATCTCCACCACGCTGAGGCCGTAGATCTCCGTGAACTCCTTCTCCTCCGTCTTCGCCGTGCCCGTCATCCCGGCGAGCTTCTCGTAGAGGCGGAAGTAGTTCTGGAGCGTGATCGTGGCGAGCGTGACGTGCTCCTCCTGGATCCGGACGCCCTCCTTCGCCTCAACCGCCTGGTGCAGGCCCTCGCTCCAGCGGCGCCCCTCCATGATCCGGCCGGTGAACTCGTCGACGATCTTCACCTCGCCGTCCTGGATCACGTACTCGACGTCGCGGTGGTAGAGCGACTGGGCCTTCAGCGACTGGATCAGGTGGTTGACGAGCTGCGCGTTGCGCGGGTCGTAGAGGCTCTCGATCCGCAGCGCCCGCTCCACCTTGTCGATGCCGCGCTCGGTGGGCGCGACCGTCTTGCGCTTCTCGTCGTAGACGTAGTCCGCGTCCGGCTCGATGCCCTTCTCGACGTCGGGCGCGGGGACGCCCTCGAGCTGCTTCGCGACGCGCGCGAAGTCGTAGTACGTCTGTGCCGCGACCTCGGGCTCGCCCGAGATGATCAGCGGCGTCCGCGCCTCGTCGATCAGGATCGAGTCGACCTCGTCCACGATCGCGTAGGCATGGCCGCGCTGAACGGTGGCGTCGAGCGAGACGGCCATGTTGTCGCGCAGGTAGTCGAAGCCGAACTCGGAGTTCGTGCCGTACGTGACGTCGGCCTCGTACGCGGCCTGCCGCTCGCTCCACGGCATCATGTTCTGGATGAAGGCGGCGCGCATCCCGAGCGCCTCCCACACCGGCTTCGTCCACTCCGGGTCGCGCTTGGCGAGGTAGTCGTTGACGGTGACGAGGTGGACGCCGCTGCCGGTGAGCGCGTTCAGGTAGAGGGGCTGCACGGCGACGAACGTCTTGCCCTCGCCCGTCTTCATCTCGGCGATGTCGCCCTCGTGGAGGACGATCCCGCCCATCAGCTGGACGTCGAAGAGGCGGATGTCCATGGCGCGCTTGAACCCCTCGCGGACGGTCGCGTAGGCCTCGAAGAGGAGCTCGTCGAGCGGCTCCCCGTTCTCCACGCGCTGCCGGAACTCGACGGTCTTCGCGGCAAGCTCGGCGTCGGAGAGGCGCTCGAGGTCGGGCTCGAGCGTGGTGATGTAGGCGGCCTGCTCGGCGAGCCGCTTGCGGCGCCGGCCCTCGCCGAAGCGGAGGACCTTCTCGAACGCTCCCATCTGGAGCTCTGCGGGCATCGGCCTAGAGTAGCGGCTCGGAAAACGCGCCTCTCAGAGCGCGGCCATCTGGATCTCCCACACGTCACCGTCGAGGCGCTCGGCATGGATCGCGTAGCGAGCGAGCCCGCGCCGTCGCGCGAGGTCGTCCAGCGCGCCGACCGACCCGAACGTCCGCTCGCCGTCGACGAGCAGCGTGGTGCCGTCCTCACCGACCGCGAGGTCGAGCTCCTCGCCGGGCGCGTCGGCGAGGTTCGCCGTCTCGATCCGCCGGGCCCCGAGGGCCCAGACGTCTTCGCTCTGCCGTACGGCGACGACGCGGTACGGCGGCTCGAGCCGCCCCTCGAACGCCTCGGCGAAGGCGTCCGGCAGCTCCTCGTCCGACTCCACGACGACGCTCTCGTCGAGGACGACGTACCGCGCCTCGGTGCCGGGAGCGTCCGCCTCGATCGTGAGCACCGCGTCCCACTCGCGCTGGCGGTGGAGGCCGTGGATGCCGACCTGGTCCCACGCCGGCCGATGCGGGCTCCCGCTCCCGGGTAGCACGATTCCCCCCTCGCGGGCGAGCCGCTCGTGGAGCGGCTCGCGGCGCCGGAACCCCATCCGAATCCGCCTACAGCTGCGGCTCGATCAGCCCGTAGCCTCCGTTGCGGCGCCGGTAGACGACGTTCACGCTCGACGTGTCGGCGTTCTGGAAGACGAAGAAGTCGTGCCCGACGAGCTCGAGCTGGAGGACCGCCTCCTCCGCGCTCATCGGCTCCATCACGAACTGCTTCGTCTTCACGATCTGGGGCTCGACCTCGGGCACCTTGCTCCCTCCCTCCGGGACGCCGTTCCCACGGCCGTTCCGGCGGCTTCGCTTGTCACGGTAGGACTTCACCTGGCGGAGCAGCTTCTCCGTCAGCTGGTCGATCGAGGCCTTCATGTCGCCCGACGCCTCACGGGCGCGAAGCACCGGCCCCTTCGTCCAGACGGTCGCCTCGGCGACCTGGTTCGCTGCGATCGACGGGTTGCGTTCGACGGCGAGCTCGAGCTCCACCTGCGTCAGCTCGTGCAGCTGGGTGTCGAGCTTCCCGAGCTTCTTCTCGGCATACGCGCGGATCGAGTCGCTCACCTCGAGATTCTTGCCCTTCACCTGAAGACGCATCGACGCTCCTTCTCGGGCTTCTCGACTCTGTGCTCTGACTCTATCGGAATCGCGGCCGAGCGAATCGCCCGGGCGAGGGTGATCACGTGCACCTCGCGGGCACCCGCGCGGCGCAGGGCGGAGGCGGCGGCCGACGCCGTCGAGCCGGTGGTGTAGACGTCGTCGACGAGCGCGACACGAGGCGGCGAGCGCCCGCTCGCGCGGAAGGCGCCGGCGACGTTCCGTCGCCGGCGCGCTCGCGGCAGGCCCTGCTGCGGCGGCGCGTGCCGGCGGGTCAGCAGCGGCTCCACCGGCACGGCCCAGAGGCGACCGAGCTCGACCGCGAGGGCGGCCGCCGG
>DATHTC010000282.1:0-7280 GCA_035463735.1 Gaiellaceae bacterium
CGGCCGGCCGCGCGCGACCATGTCGCTGTCGAAGATGACGGCCGCGTCGGCGCCCCGTTCGTCCGCGGCCAGGAAGTCGACGATCGACTGGCCGCCGGTCTCCTCCTCCCCGTCACAGGCAAAGCGGAGGTTGACGGGCAACGCGCCCTCGGCCGCGAGCTGCGCCGCGCCCTTCAGCAGCAGGTAGAGCTGCCCCTTGTCGTCCGCGACGCCCCGTCCGTACAGCCACTCGTCGCGGATCGTCGCCTCGAACGGGTCGCTCTCCCACAGCTCGACGGGGTCCGGCGGCTGCACGTCGAAATGCCCGTAGGCGAGGACGGTCGGCGCGTCCCCGGCGGCCGCGGAGGCTCGCAGCTCCCCGACCGCGAGCGGCTGCCCCTTCCAGTCGACGAGCTCGGCGGTGCCCCCGGCGTCACGGAGGCGCTCGCACAACCACTCTCCCGCCGCCCGCACGTCGCCCGCGTGCGCCGGGTCGGCGCTCACCGACGGGATGCGCAGCCACTCCGCGAGCTCGGGGAGCCACGTCTCGGTCACGGCCGCGCAGCCTAACGGCTGCGCGCCGCGCGCCTAGGCGACGTCGCGCAGCGCGTTCGCGCCCGCCAGCGCCCGCAGCTTCTTCAGGCACTGGTTCTCGATCTGCCGGATGCGCTCGCGCGTGACGTTGAACGTCCGCCCGACCTCGTCGAGCGTGCGCGGGTGCTCCCCGTCGAGGCCGTAGCGGAGCTCCAGCACGCGCCGCTCGCGCGCCGACAGCGAGTCGAGGATGCGGTGGAGCGCCTCCCGGCGCATGTTCTCCTCCGCGACCTCGTCCGGCAGCGGCTGCTGCTCGTCGGTGATGAAGTGACCGAACTCCGACTCCTCCTCGTCGCCGACGGGCTTCTCGAGCGACACCGGCGCCTGCGCGTTGCGGCGGATGTGCTCGACCTCGTCGGGATCGAGCCCGAGCTCGTGCCCGACCTCCGCCGCCGACGGCTCGCGACCGAGGCGCGCGCGCAGGTCCCGCTCGACGCGCACGATCTTGTTCAGCTTCTCCACCACGTGCACGGGCATGCGGATGGTGCGCGCCTTGTCGGCGAGCGCCCGCGCGACCGCCTGACGGATCCACCATGTCGCGTACGTCGAGAACTTGAAGCCCTTGCGGTAGTCGAACTTCTCCGCCGCGCGGACGAGCCCGATCGTCCCCTCCTGGATCAGGTCGAGGAACGGCAGCCCCTGGTTGCGATACCGCTTCGCGATCGAGACCACGAGACGCAGGTTCGCCTCGACCATCTGGCGCTTGGCGACCATGTCGCCGCGCTCGATCTTCTTCGCCAGCTCGACCTCCTGCGCCGCGGTCAGGAGCTCGACGCGGCCGATGTCCTTGAGGAACAGCTGGAGCGCGTCGGTCGACACCTCGCGCGTCGCGGCCGGCACGACCTCGCCCTCCTCGTCGCGGCCGACGACGTCGATGTGCAGCTCGTCGAGCGCACGGTAGAAGTCGTCGATCGTTCCGACCTCGAGCTCGAGCTCGCCGAGCGCGAGCGCGATCTCGTCCGCGCTGAGGGCTCCCGCCCGCTCGGCGGTCTCCAGCAGCCCCTTCGCCTCGTCCGTCTCGAGCAGGTCCCTCAGCCCGAGAGCGCTTCCTTCCTTGACCCCTTCGCCTGCCCTCACTCCGAACTCCCCCTCGGATCGCTTCCCCTCCAGCCTACCCACTTCGTGACAACATCAACAAGCTCGCGCGGCGGGAACTGTCGCACGCATCAGCAGCAACCGCCATGGGCCGACCGACCTATCTTTGTGTCAATTGGTCCCAAGGTCCCCAAGACGCGCAAGGAACCGATTTGCTTCCCGCGCCAGCGGATCGGACGGGTCGAGCGCGGCCGCCCGCTGCAGCTGCGTCCGCGCCTCGTCGACGGCGCCGGTCCACAGGAGCAGCAGGCCGAGGTGGAAGCGGACGGTCGGCGCGTCCGGGAAGCGGCGGGAGAGTGGGCCGAGGCGTGAGAACGCCGCCGAGGGGTCTGCCTTGTCGAACCGCGCCACGGCTGCGGCGACCTGCGGCTCCGGATCGTCCGGCGCGAGCGCAGCGGCCTCGTCGAAGACCCGCCGCGCGGAGAGCCGCCGGCCGAGCCGCTGGAGCGCGACGCCGAGGTGCAGCTTCGCCTCGACGTCTCGGGCGCGCGCCGCGCGCTCGAGCGCGGAGAGCTGCCGGTCGGGCGCGAGCGCCGCGATCGCGCGCGGGACAGGCGCTGACGACACGAACACCGGGATCCCCCGCGGCGCGTTCGGGTGGAGCAGGTCGTCCGCGCGGACCGCCGACAGCGTGTCCGGCTCGACGCGCCGCGCCTGCCGCCACTGCCGCACCGCCTCCTCCCGCTCGCCGGACCAGAAGAGCGCGAAGCCGAGGTTCAGGCGCACGAGCGCGCTCCGTGGATTCGCGGCGGCGAGCTCGCGGAGCGCCGCCACCGAGCCGTCGGGCCAGCGTGCGAGCGCCACGCCCACCCGCGCCTCGAGCGAGTCGTGACGCTGGAAGACCGCGGCCGCGGCGTCGCGGCGGCCGGCCGAGACGAGCTCCTCCGCGCGCCGCAGGTCACGCGCCTCGGGATCGGTGCGGACGCCGAGGTCGAGCAGGAGGGGCGGCTCGCCGGACGGGCGGGTCGCCGCGTCCCGCGGCGGCGCCGCGTCGCCGTCCGTCTGCAGCAGCGTGCCACCGACGACGACCGCGGCCGCCGCGCCCGCGAGCACGACCACGAGTACGAGCACGCGGATGCGGGGACTCACCGGGTCACACTAGCCACGGGCGGATGCGCCCGGCCGCTATCTTTCGGAAAGCGATGCCGACCTACCGCGAGCTCCTCCAGCATGTCCGCGCCGAGATCGACGAACTGTCGACGCGAGAGGCGGCCGAGCTCGCCGACGCGCCCGTCTACCTCGACGTACGCGAGCGCGACGAATGGGACGAGGGCCACATCCCCGGCGCGATCCACGTGCCCCGCGGGTCGCTCGAGTCCCGCGTCGAGTCGGCCGTTCCCGACCGCGCGGCGCCGATCGTCGTCTACTGCGCCAGCGGCGCACGCTCCGCCTTCGCGACGAAGTCCCTGCTCGAGCTGGGCTACGAGGACGTCCGGAACCTCGCCGGCGGCATCGTCGACTGGAAGCGGAACGGGTTCCCCGTGCAGCAGCCGCGGGCGCTCGCGCCCGAGCAGCGCGGCCGCTACTCGCGCCACCTGCTGATCCCGGAGGTCGGGGAGGAGGGGCAGCTGCGGCTGCTCGACGCGAAGGTGCTCCTGATCGGCGCCGGTGGGCTCGGATCGCCCGCGTCGCTCTACCTCGCGGCGGCCGGCGTCGGACGGCTCGGGATCGTCGACGAGGATGTCGTCGACGCGTCGAACCTCCAGCGCCAGATCGTCCACTCGACGGAGACGCTCGGCGTCCCGAAGGTCGACTCCGCGAAGGCGACGATCGAGGCGCTCAATCCCGACGTGGAGGTGGTCGCCTACCGCGAGCGGCTCACCTCCGAGAACGTCGACCGGATCCTCGCCGACGGGTGGGACGTGATCGTCGACGGCGCCGACAACTTCCCCACGCGCTACCTCGTCAACGACGCCTCGATCTGGCACGGCATCCCCGTCGTGCACGGCTCGATCTACCGCTTCGACGGCCAGGTCACGGTGTTCAAACCGCAGGAGGGTCCCTGCTACCGCTGCCTGTTCCCCACCCCGCCGCCGCCCGAGCTGGCCCCCTCGTGCGCCGAGGGCGGCGTGCTCGGCGTGCTGCCGGGGATCATCGGCTCCCTCCAGGCCAACGAGGCGCTCAAGCTGGCGCTCGGCACCGGCGACCCGCTCGTCGGCCGGCTCCTGCTCTTCGACGCGCTCCACACCGAGTTCACCGAGGTGGCGCTGAAGCGCGACGCCGCCTGCCCCGTCTGCGGCGACAGCCCGACGATCACCGAGTACGTCGACTACGTCGAGTTCTGCGCCGGCCCGAGGAGCGTCGCGTGACGCTGGTTCGCATCCCGCCGACGTTGCGCCCCGAGGCAGGCGGGGCGCGCCAGGTCGAGGTCGACGGCGACACGGTGCGCGCCGTGCTCGCGGCGGTCGGCGAGCGGCACCCGGCCCTGGGCCAGCGGATCTGGGAGGACGGCGACGTGGCCGAGTTCGTCAACGTGTACGTCGACGGCGAGGACGTGCGGACGCTCGACGGCCTCGACACGCCCGTCCGCAACGGCTCGACGCTCATCCTCCTTCCCGCGATGGCCGGCGGCTCCCCGGCGCCGCGCCGGGAACGCGGGTGCTGAAGACGGCGCACTCGCTCCTCTCGCTCGTCGGGAGCACGCCGCTCGTCGAGCTGACGCGGCTCGCGCCCAGGGAGGGGGTGCGCCTCTACGCGAAGCTCGAGGGCGAGAACCCGACCGGATCGATCAAGGACCGCGTCGCGAAGGCGATGATCGAGGCTGCCGAGGCCGCGGGGGAGCTCGAGCCGGGCCGCGAGCTGCTCGAGCCCACGAGCGGCAACACCGGCATCTCCCTCGCGCTCGTGGCGAAGCTGAAGGGGTACCCGCTCACGTGCGTGATCCCCGAGAACGCGACCGAGGAGCGGAAGCGGCTGCTGCGCCTCTTCGGCGCGACGCTCGTGGAGACGCCCGGCGACGAGGGCTCGAACGGGGCCGTGCGCCGCGCGCTGGAGCTCGCCGAGCGGGAGCCGCGCTACTTCATGCCGTTCCAGTACGCGAACGAGGCGAACCCGCGGGCGCACTACGAGGGCACCGGTGCGGAGATCGCGGACGCGCTCGACCGCGTCGACGTGCTCGTGGCCGGCCTCGGCACCGGCGGGACGCTGATGGGCACGGGCGCGCGCCTGCGGGAGTCGTTCCCCGACGTCGTGGTCGCGGCCGCCGAGCCGCTCCCGGGCGACCCGGTGATGGGGTTGCGCTCGCTCGACGAGGGCTACGTGCCTCCGATCCTCGACGTGACGAAGCTCGACCGGAAGGTGCTCGTCTCGAACGAGGAGTCGGTGCGGGTGCTCCGCCTGCTGCTCGAGCGGGAAGGGATCTTCGCCGGCGTCTCGTCCGGCGCCGTCGTGCACGTGGCGCTGAAGCTCGCCGCGGAGCTGGACGAGGGGGTCGTCGTGGCCGTCCTCGCCGACGGGGGCTGGAAGTACCTCTCCGCCGACTTCTGGGACGTCGCCGAGCGCGAGGTCGAGGAGTCGATGGAGCGCACCGTCTGGTGGTGATCCCCGAGCGCGTCCGGCGCGAGCTGCTCGAGCACGCGCGGGCCGAGGAGCCCAACGAGGCGTGTGGGCTGATCCTGCTGCGCGACGGCAGCGCCGAGCGCTACGTCCCCGGCCGCAATGCCGCCGCCTCGCCGTACCGGTTCGAGCTCGAGATCGAGCCGGAGGCGTGGTTTCTCGAGGACGAGGGGTACGAGCTCGCGGTCTTCCACTCGCACCTGTCCTCGCCGCCGCGGCCGTCGCGCACCGACGTCGAGAACGTCGGGCTGTGGGAGAGGCGGCCCTACGTGATCCTCACGCTCCGCACGGGCGAGCTCGCCGCCTGGCGGATCGCCGGCGGCGAGATCGAGCCGCTCCCGCTCGCGGCATGACGGCGCGCGCGGCCCGGCCGGTTGTGGACGCGCTACCGGGGCCAGCGGCTGACGAAGCCCGAACGTGACTCGAGGCACGCCCTGACGGTGGCCGTCGGCCGGCCTTCGGGCGCGCTGGCGCAACCGAGCCGCCCGCACGCAGGGACGCTCAACCGCGGCGCGAGTCCAGCTTCGCCTGTGCCCGCTCGGCGAGCTCGCGCGTCCGCCGAGCGTTGGCCAGCACGCGCTCGTGCCTCGCGTCCCGTTCCGCGCGCTCAGCCTTCGTCAGCTTCTTCCTCGCCATCGTCCTCCCCGAGCAGTCGTTCGATCTTCGTCAACGTGACGGCGATGTCGCTCACATTGAAGAGTAGAGCGACGACCTCCGCCCGCTCGATCAGAGGATCGGCCACGAACACAGCGTGCCGGTACAGGGACCCCACCGCAATCCGCGGATCGGGGCGTGTCGCGACCGGGCAGCGGTGGAGAGCTTCCAGCGGTTCCCGACGGGATCCTCGGCCTCGGGCTGCCGCTCACGGCGTGACGGTGCGGGGCGTCGGGGACGTAGCTCCGACATGAGGAGGCTTGCGCTCGCCCTCGCCCTGGTCGTGCTCGCGGGATCGGGCTGCGGCGGCGACCAGGACACCGCCTCCACGACGGCGACCGCCCCGCCCGCCTCGGCCGTCGGCCCCGGGCTCACGGTCGCGGAGGCGATCGAGTCCGACCTCGAGGGGCCGCTGCTCGTCCGCGGCGCGCTGGTGGAGCTGGACGGGACGCTGCGACTCTGCGACGCGCTCGCCGAGTCGTACCCGCCGCAGTGCGGCGGCGCGTCGCTCGTCGTGGACGGCTACGACATCGCTGCGGCGGACGGGATGCAGCAGGCCTCTGGCGTTCGCTGGGCCGAGGGCGCGAAGCTCCTCGGGGAGGTCGACGACGGCGTGCTCCGCGTGTCGCCGACCGCGACGGGCTAGAGGCGGCTACCCCTCGGCGGCGCGCCGCTCGGCGGCCTCGACCCCGCCGCCCTGCGGCACCTTCTCGGGGAAGACCACCTGGAGCCGCTCGATCCGCGACCCTTCGAGCCGCAGCACCTCGAACTCGAGGCCATCGCGCTCGACGGCGTCGCCCTCCTCCGGCGCCCGCCCGAGCTCGCCGAAGACGAATCCCGCGATCGTGTGGTAGTCCTCGTTCGGCAGGGCGCTGCCGAACTGCTCGTTGAAGTCGTCGATCGGAAACAGCCCGTCGATCCGCACCGTCCGTTCGTCGACGCGCTCGACCGACTCGTCCGGGAGGTCGAACTCGTCCTCGATCTCGCCCACGATCTCCTCGAGCAGGTCCTCGAGCGTGACGATCCCCTCCATCGCCCCGTACTCGTCGACGACGATCGCCATGTGCTGCTTCGTCTGCCGGAACTCGGCGAGCAGCGCTCCGAGGTCCTTCGTCTCGGGCACGAGGTAGGGGACTCGCAGGAGATCCTCGATCACGACGTTCTCGATCCCCCGGTCGTACAGCGCCGAGAACAGATCGCGAACGTGGAGGATGCCGGCGATCTCGTCGAGCGAGCGGCGATACGCCGGGTACCTCGTGAAGGGCGAGTCGATCACCGCTGCGAGGCACTCCTCGGGAGGCAGCTCGACCGAGATCGCGACCACCTGCGGTCGCGGGACCATCACCTCGTGTGCCTCCTTGTCGGCGAAGTCGAACACCTTGTAGAGGAGCTCCTGCTCGGCT
>DATHTC010000283.1:0-2375 GCA_035463735.1 Gaiellaceae bacterium
GACCTGCTGCCCGGCGAGTCGCGCTCGCTGCGGGTGGAGGGCGGCGGGGAGCTGCTCGTCGAAGGCTGGAACGTGAAGGCCGTTCGTGTCCGGTGACCTCATCGCGACGGCGTTGCGCCCGGACGGCTCGGTCGAGGAGCGCTTCGACCTCGTCCTCGGCGACGGCTCGGTGACGGCCACGTGCACGGCCGACGTGCCCGTGGAGGCGGGGCTCCGCGTCGAGCGCCGGCTGGCGCCGACGGCGGACCCGCGCTGGCTCGTGCCCGGCGTCTTCTACGGCGAGAACCGGGCCGAGCGGTGCACGCGGATCTACCCGCGGTTCACGCGCGGCAGGGTGGACGTCGCGCGGATGGAGTCGGACGCCTGGTCGTTCCGCGCCGACCGCTGCGCCACGCCGGCGGTGTTCGCGCGCGGCGGGGCGCTCGTGACGACGGAGCGGAGCCCGCTCGGCCAGTCCGGGGTCGGGTTTGCGCTCCGGGACGGCGCGCCGGCGATCTGGCTCGACTTCCCGTACCGCGAGGAGCCGCTCCGGTACGACGGCTCCGAGGCGCCCGCGGCGCCGGACGTCCGTACCCACCGCTGGCGCCCGGGCGAGACGGCCGTCGTCGAGTTCGCCGCCTTCGACCACGACGACCATGCGGCGGTGCTGCGAGGAGCAAGTGGCTCAGAGCCACAAAGTCCGTGGGTCTCGGTCGAGGAGGCGGCCGAGCTCGCGGCGTGGGGGCTCCTCCGCTGGCACTACCGGCCCGAGCCGCCGCGGCTGATGGAGACGGCCGCCTTCGACCGCGACGCCTTCGGCGACCGCGGCGACCGCGACCACATGCACGTCTCCTGGGTGAGCGGCGTGCCCTACGCGTACGCCCTCCTGCGCCACGGGATCCGCGTCGGCAACAGGGACTCCGTGCGCGCCGCGACCGCGGTGCTCGACCACGTGGCGGGGAGCCTGACCCCCGGCGGGACCTTCTGGGCGCAGTGGACGCGGGAGCGGGGCTGGACGACCGGCTGGCACCCCGACCGGACACGCCTGCACGCGCGGACGCTCGCCGACGCCACCCTCTTCATGCTGCGGGCGAGCCGTACAAGTGGCTCAGAGCCACAAAGTCGACGGCGGTGGGAGACGGCGGCGCGCTCGAACCTCGCCGTCGCGCTCCGGACGCAGCGTGACGACGGGGCGCTCCCGTCGGCGCACCACGTCGAGACGGGCGAGGCGGTGTCGTGGAAGGGGACGGCCGGTCTCGCGTGGGTCCCCGCGCTCGTCGAGGGCGGGCACCTCGACGCGGCCCGCCGGGCCGGCGCCTTCTACCGCGAGCTCGACGCCTGGTGCGGTGCGCCCGAGGACGTCGATCTCGCGCCGACGTCCGAGGACGGGTACGGCGCCGTGATGGCGTTCGTCGCGCTCGAGGACTGGGAGGCCGCGAAGCGCGCAGCCGACTGGATGCTCACCTTCCGCTACACGTACGACGTCGCGTTCTCGCCGCACACGATCCTCGGCGCGTACGGGTTCCGCACCCGCGGCGCCGACCAGGCGTCGCCCGCGAACCAGCACCTGCACGCCTTCGGCCTCGTCTGCCTGCCGGAGATGATGCGCCTCGCCCATGCGACCGGCGACGATCACTACCTCGCCACCACTCGCGAGAACCTCGCCTGCTTCCGCCAGTTCGTCGCGCGCGAGGACGGGGACTTCGGCGCCTGGCGCGGGATGACGACGGAGCGCTACTACCAGACCGACTGCTTCCAGGCGAAGGGGATGCTGCTGACCCTCTCGCACGCCTGGACCGGCGGCGTCCTCCTGCTCGCCTGCGAGGAGGCGCTCGACCATCACCCGGAGCTGCTGTGAGGCGGTTCCCGGACGGCTTCCTGTGGGGCGTGTCGACGTCGGCGTTCCAGATCGAGGGCGCGCTGGACGCCGACGGCCGTGGGCCGTCGATCTGGGACGACTTCGCCGGCGAGAGCGGAGACACGGGCGAGGTCGCGTGCGACCACTACCGCCGCTGGCGCGAGGACGTCCAGCTGCTCGCCCGGCTCGGCGTGAACGCGTACCGGTTCTCGATCGCGTGGCCACGGCTCTTCCCCACGGGACGCCCGCCGCTCGAGCGGCGCGGCCTGGACCACTACGACCGGCTCGTCGACGCCCTGCGCGAGCGAGGGATCGAGCCCGTCGTCACCCTGTTCCACTGGGACCTCCCGCAGGCGCTCGAGGACGAGGGCGGCTGGCGCGCGCGCGACACGGCGGAACGCTTCGCCGAGTACGCCGCCGCGTGCTTCGACGCGCTCGGCGACCGCGTCTCCTGGTGGCTGACGATCAACGAGCCGTGGATCGTCGGCCTGCTCGGCTACCTCCACGGCCTTCACGCGCCGGGCTACAGGGACGACGT
>DATHTC010000284.1:0-6236 GCA_035463735.1 Gaiellaceae bacterium
CCCGAGGTCGGCTCGTCGAGCACGAGCAGCTCGGGCCGGTGCAGGAACGCCTGGACGAGACCGACCTTCTGCTTCGTCCCGCGTGACAGCGACGCGATCGGCCGGTCGAGCTCGAGCTCGAAGCGCTCGGCGAGGGTGGCGACGGTGCGTGCGTCCACGCCGCCGCGGAGCCCGCCGAAGTAGGTGAACAGTTCCCGGGGCGTCAGCTTCTCGTACAGCGCGAGCTCGCCGGGCAGGTACCCGACGCGCCGCCGCACCGCCACGGCGTCGCGCTGCGCGTCGAGCCCGAGCACGGTCACGGTGCCCGACGTGGGGCGGATGAGGTCGAGCAGCGTGCGGATCGTGGTCGTCTTGCCTGCCGCGTTCGGCCCGAGGTAGCCGAAGACCTCGCCCGCGCGGACGGCGAACGTGAGGTCGACGACGCCGCGGCGCTCGCCGTAGCGCTTGGTCAGGTGCTCGAAGCGGATCGCGTCCGGCACGCCCGTGAGCGTACGCACGTGACGGGCCCCGGCGTGGCGCCGCGGCCCGTCACGGCTCGTGCGGCTAGCGGTCCGCCCAGTACGCCGCGGCCGCGAGCGCGGGCCACTCGCGCTCGGGGTCGGCGCGGTAGAGCGGGTTGAGGGCGAACACGGTCTGCCGCGAGCTGCCGGCCGTGTTCGTCCCGTGGGCGATGATCGTCGCGCCCGGCGCCGAGGCCGACTGCGGGTCGAGCAGCCACAGCCCCGCGGCGAGGATCCCGGTGTCCGGATACCGCGCGTCGGCGGTGAAGGTTCCCGGGATCGACGTGAACCACGCGGGCGGGTCGGCGATCGCCGTGTCCGCCTCGGGGTAGGCGCCGACGATCGGGCTCCCGCTGCCGCCGACGTTCTCCCAGTTGACGATGCCGCTGCGGCCGGAACCGCCGCGACTCGCCGCGGTCAGGCCGAGCACCTGGCCGCCGTTCGCGAGGAAGGCGGCGCCGTTCACGCCGGCGCCGAGGTAGCCGCCGCCGCCGGCGAAGAACGCCGTCAGCCGCTCGCGCGCGACCGGAAGGGCCGCCGACGGCCAGCCCGCGGTGCTGAACACGAGGTCGTACGCGAGCAGGGGGTCCTCGAGCGCCGTGTTCAGCGTCGTCGTCGAGACCGGGTCGGCGTCGAAGCCGAGGTTCCGGAGCGACCACACGTCCTGGTTGACCGCGCCCGTCAGCACGGCGATGCGCGGGACGCGCTCGATCGGCTCGGTCGCGGACGGTGCGGTCGCGCGGCGGAAGGTGAGGCCGGCCTCCTTGCCGGCGGCGTCGAGGGCGTTCTTCGTCGCGGGGTCGGCTGCGAAGAAGACTGAGCCGGCGGGGAGCACGCCTCCGCCCGGAGCCGTCGACGGCGCGAGCGCGACGCGCGCCTCCAGGCCGCGCCGGAGCAGCGCGTTCAGCGTCCGCACAGCCGTGGGCGAGTCGAGCTCGAGCGCATAGGCCTGGGTCGTCCCCGGCTCCACCCCGCCGGGGAGGTGGCTCGGCGCGAGGATCCGGTTCGTCTGCGGCGCGAAGGCGGCGCCGCGCGGGATCGTCACGAGGTCCGCGCCCCACAGGTAGCCGTGGCTCCACGCTGCCGGCGGCGCGTAGAGCTGGCTGATCGACCCCGACACGTCGTCGCCGACGGCGAGCGCCGTGTTGGCGAGGCCGCGGCGCGCCTGGTCCATGAACACGACGTAGGAGCCGCGCTCGAACGTGCGGCCGTCCCAGACGAGATCCTGCTTCAGCTCCTCGACCTCGACTCCGTTGGCGAGCAGCCACGCGACCAGCCGGTTCGCCTCGGGGTTGCTGCGCTGGCCGGCGCCGAGCGGGATCACGTGCGCCGTCGGGTACTCGGTCATCCAGTTGTTGGCGACGTCGAACGGCGGCGGGCAGCACGGCGGCCGCGCGGCGTTGAGGACGCCGCGCCGGTAGATCTCGAGCTGGTCGTGCAGCAGCTCGCGGCGGTTCTCGACGTCGAACGCGAGCGTCGACCACACCACGGTCTCCTGTGCGAGCAGCGCGCCGAGCCGGCCGCGCTGGTGCGTGGTCGAGCCCGGGACGCCGCAGCCGGTCCCGGTGCTGTTGCACATCTCCACCGTGGAGCCGTTGAGGCCGATGTGCTGCGCGTACATCGGGGTGTAGAACGGCCCCCAGTCGTCCCATCCCTCGGCGACCGCCGGCCCGGGCGTGCTCCCGTCGTCGCAGAGCCCGCCGGGCACGTTCGGCTCGTCGCCCTCGGGGCACCAGTCGTTGATCGGCCGCGTGACGGCCAGCCCGATCGCGTTCATCGCCGCCTCGTTCGCGTCGATCCGCGACTGGTTCCACTTCAGCCACAGGTCGTACTCGATGCTCGGGTTGTGGGGCTTCGTGGTCGCCTCGATCAGCGTCGGCGTCACGTACCCGTGCAGGTCGAGCATCTCGGACGGGATCCAGCGCTGCATGATCCCCACCGAGGAGAGCGTCTCCGACTGCGACTGCGTGAGGAAGTCGCGGTTGAGGTCAAAGCCGTTGCCGTTCGCCCGCGCGCCCGCGATCCGGCCGTCGGGGTTCTGGACCGGGTTCACGATCACGATCGCGCGGTCGAGGACCGCGTCGACCTCCGGGTCGGCGCCGTAGGGCGTGGTGCCGAGCCGCTCGACGAGCCGCATGGCCGCGTCCACGCCCTCGTACTCGTTGCCGTGGATGCCGCCCTGCACGTAGATCGGCACCTTCACGTCCTCGCCCGCGTCGGCGAGCAGCGCCTGGGCGCGCTCCGGGTCGGTGAGCGCGACCTTCCGGATCTGCTCCCAGGCGTGGAAGCTCTTCCGCTGCTGCTCCGTCGCGAGCGCATTGATCACCACGCCGTACTGCTCGCGGCCGAGCGCCGAGCGGCCGATCACCTCGACGGACATGCGGCCGTCGGGGCTCTCGCTCCGGATCCGGTCGAGCGTGCAGCCGATCGCGTACCAGGGGATGTGCGGGAACGAGCCGACGGGGTGGGTCGGCTGCGTCCCGTCCGGTAGCCCCTCGGCGGCGTCGGGCATCGGCGTGCCGCACCAGGGCGGGGCGATGGCTGCCCGCGCCTGCGCGGGGGCGAGGGCCGCCGCCGCGAGTGCGAGCGCGGCGACGAGCACGAGAGCGGGACGGCGCGGCACGGGGACCTCCTCCTCCGGGGCGACGAGAGGGCCGGGTCCTACCGCGGCCGCGGCAGCAGGTCAACAGCGTTGAGGAACCTCAACGCGCCGCCGCGGTACCTGGTACGTACCAGGTACCGCGTCCTTTGGTCAACAGACGGGGTACGCCCGTTCGTCAGAGGTCGGGCTTCAGCACCATCAGCGCGAGCACGGCGACTGCGGCCGCGGCCGCGCCCGCGTTCAGCCACGCCGCGGCGGGGTCGCGCAGCAGCCGCCGCAGCTCCTCCGAGGGCGCGTCGCCCTCGCGCGCGAGCCGCTCCGCGAGCAGCCGCGCCCGCTTCGGCGCGCGGCCGCCGGCGCCGCCGAGCAGCGCCGAGAGGACGAGCAGCGCGAGCGCCCAGGCGACCCAACCGTCCCAGCCCCAGTTGCCCTCCTCGACGAGCCACGCTCCGAAGACGAGCACGAGCACGGTCCCGACGGCGACGAGGAGCACGCCCCAGCGCGTGAGGCCGAGGAGGAGCTCGACCTCCGCCGGGCGCTCGCGGCGGCGCGCGGCGAGCAGCCCGGCCGCGGCGACCGCCATGCCCGCGAAGAAGGCGATCGCGCCGGCCACGTGGACGAGGAGCAGCCACTCGTACACGCGCGCCAGTATCGCTGCGGACTGTGCCGCCTCGCCGCGGCCTCAGGCGTCCCGTTCGCGCTCGAGGCGTTCCGCCTCGGCGGCCGTCTCCTCCGCTGTCCGCTCGGGCACCTCCGCGGGCGTCTCGACGCCGGCGACCACCTCGCCCTCCGGCGTGCGCCGCCGTCGCAAGAAGTCGCCGGGCATCCCGACGGCACCGAGGACGACAGCGACGAGGACGCCGAGGAAGAGGAAGGCAACGATCCCCGCGATCGCCCACGCCCAAGCGGCGGCGACGATCACCGGACGACTCTCCGCTCCCGCGTCCGCTCCCAGGCGACGGCCGCCGCCGGGTTGCGGCTGCGGTAGAGGATCCAGCTGCGCTGGAGGTACGCGAGCGGCACGCTCCACGCGTGCACGAGGCGGGAGAACGGCCACACCGCGTAGAGCAGGAACACGGAGGCGGCGTGGAGCTGGAACAGGAACGGCGCCCCGGTCATCAGCTCGGTGTCGGGCCGGAAGGTGAAGATCCCGCGGAACCACGGCGCCACCGTCTCACGGTAGTCGTACGCGTCGACGAGGTTGGCCCCGAACGTCGCCAGCATCCCCGTCCCGAGCGCAACGCCGAGCAGCGGGTACATCAGCAGGTCGCCGCGGCTCGTGGTTGCGCGCACGCGCGGGTTCGCCGCCCGCCGGACGACCAGGAGCACGAACCCGGCGGTCATCGCCACGCCGGCGGTGCCCCCGGCGACGAGCGCGATCAGGTGGTAGGTGTGCTCGGAGATCCCGATTGCCTCCGTGACGCCGCTCGGGACGAGGATCCCGAGCACGTGCCCGCCGATCACCGCGAGCACGCCGAAGTGGAAGAGCAAGCTGCCGAGGCGGAGCAGCGGCCGCTCCAGCAGCTGCGTCGAGCGAGCCGTCCACGCCAGCTGGTCGCGGCGGTAGCGCCACACGTGCCCGACGACGAAGACGGCCAGGCTCAGGTATGGGATCGCGACCCACAGCAGGAGGTCGACCCGGCTCACGGCGCCACCGCCTCGAGCTCGGGGACGGCGCCGACCGGCTCGAGCCCGACCAGCTCGTCCGGCGGCTCCTCCGCGGCCAGCCGGCGGACGCGCTCCGCCTGCGCGCGCGTGAGCCGCGGCTGCGTCGCGGCGACGGCGTCGAGCAGGTGCGCGTAGCGGCTGCCGCGCTCCGCGAGCCGCGCGCGCACGAGCTCGACCGGCTCGCGCAGCCCGGCGAGCACCTCCGCGCCTGCCTCCGGCGCGAGCGCGGCGAACTCGAGCACAGCCGGGAGCGCGTCCGGCAGCTCACCCTCCGCGAGCGCGAGCCCGGCCTCGGCGTAGCGGCGCTTCAGCCGCACGAGCTCGATCCCGCGCCGGCGCCGGTCGCCGTAGCGGTGGAAGGTGAGGTGGAGGCTCGCGCGCCGGTCGAAGTCGAACGTCTCCACGTACTCGCGTCGCAGCGCCTCGAGCGCGACGCCGTCGAGCGACGCCGCGAACCGCTCGACCGCCCGGCGCGCCGGCCCCCGCGGGAGCAGCTCCGGCTGGATCGCGAAGACCGACGCGTCCGGGTAGTCGAGCAACCGGGACAGGAGCTCGTGGGTGCCCGCCTGCCTCACGGCTCCCGTCCGAACTCCTCGAGGGGCACGAGCCCGCGGCCGTCGGCGCGCGGGCCGAGCGGGAAGCGGAGTCCGCCCGCACCCTGCCGCTCGGCGAGCTTCCCCGCCACCTCCGAGTGGCCCTGCGGGATCACGTAGCGCTCGTCGAACTTCGCGATCGCGAGCAGCCGGTACAGGCGCTCGAGCTCGTGCACGTCGAGGCCGACGTCCGCGGCGAGCTCCCCGTCGCCGTCGGCGCCGAGGTTCCGCTCGCGCATGAACGCGCGCATTGCGGCCAGGCGCTTGAGCGCGAGCCGCACGGGAGCCTCGTCGCCGGCGGTCAGCATGTTCGCGAGGTACGCGATCGGGATCCGGAGCTCGTCGATCGCCGGGAAGACGTCGTCGGGGTCGGCCTCCGAGCCCTCCCCCTCGACGAGGCTCGTCACCGGCGAGAGCGGCGGCACGTACCAGACCATCGGCAGCGTCCGGTACTCCGGGTGGAGCGGCAGCGCCACGCGGTGCCGCACCGCGAGCGCGTACACGGGCGAGCGCGACGCCGCCTCGACCCAGTCGTCGGGGATCCCGTCGCGCCGCGCCGCCTCGCGCACGGCCGGGTCGTCCGGGTCGAGGAAGAGGGCGAGCTGAGCCTCGAGCAGGTCGTGCTCCTCGGGCACGGACGCGGCTGCCTCGACCCCGTCCGCGTCGTACAGGACGACGCCGAGGTAGCGGATGCGGCCGACGCAGGTCTCGGAGCAGACCGTCGGCTGGCCGCCCTCGATCCGCGGGTAGCAGAGCGTGCACTTCTCGGCCTTGCCGGTGTGCCAGTTGAAGTACGTCTTCTTGTACGGGCACCCCGAGACGCAGAAGCGCCAGGAGCGGCACGCCTCCTGGTCGACGAGCACGATCCCGTCC
>DATHTC010000285.1:0-4049 GCA_035463735.1 Gaiellaceae bacterium
GCTGCCCGTCGAGGGTCTACCGGGCAGAGTTGCCCTCGACGAGCGCCGGGCGTCACACGTGCGCGTCTGGATCACGAGCCGCGACGGCGTCGATCGCGAGGTCTCGGTCACGGCCTTTCCACTCTTTGCGCACGCGGACGAGTTCGTCGGCGTCGTCGTAATCTTCTGGCGGGAGTAGAGCGGAATGCGCGTGAAGATCTGGGGATGCCGCGGCTCGGTGCCGACGCCCGGTCCCGACACCGTCGGGTGCGGCGGGAACACGTCCTGCGTCGAGGTCGCGCTCGAGGACGGCACGATCCTGGTGCTCGACGCCGGCACCGGGATCCGCGACCTCGGCCTCGCGCTCGCCGAGCGCGGCGCGCGCACGGTCCACATCCTCCTCACGCACCTCCACCTCGACCACGTCGAGGGGCTCCGCTTCTTCGCGCCGCTGTGGGACGAGCGGGTGACGCTCGAGGTCTGGGGGCCGCCCTCGCCGCTCGTCAGCCTCGGCGAGCGCATCGCGCGCGCCTTCTCGCCGCCCCTCTTCCCCGTCGACCTGCGGGACGTGCCGGCGACGGTGCGGTTCCACGACGTCCCGCGCGAGCCCTGGAGGATCGGGGGCGCGTCGCTCCGTGCCGCCCTGGTCGTCCATCCGGGCCCGACGGTCGGTTTCCGGATCGAGGACGGGAGCTCGATCCTCGCCTACCTTCCGGACCACGAGCCGGCGCTCGCGGGCGCGATCGCGGGCCGGGCGTGCGAGTGGCTCTCCGGCTCGATGATCGCGGAGGGAGCCGACCTGCTCGTGCACGACGCGCAGTACTTCGAGGACGAGTACGAGTCACGGGTCGGCTGGGGCCACTCGAGCGTCGCCGACACGGTCGCCTTCGCCAGTGCCGTCGGCGCGCACCGGCTCGCCCTGTTCCACCACGAGCCGCGGCACGGGGACGCGGATCTGGAACGGCTCGAGGCACGTGCGCGGGAGCTCGCACGGGCGAACGGCGTCGAGCCGCTGCTCGCGCGGGAAGGGATGGTGGTCGAGGTTCGCTAGCGGAGGCGCGGAGGTTCGGTTGGCCGCACGTTGCGGCGGGCACGAGCCGAACCGCGCGCCACGCCCGTCCGTGACAGGCTGTCCGTTCGGGGGATGGTGGACGACGCGGTCATCGAGGCGCACGGGCTGCGCAAGCGCTACGGCGACGTCGAGGCCCTGCGCGGCGTCGACCTCGCCGTGGAGCGAGGGGTCGTCTACGGCCTGCTCGGACCGAACGGCGCCGGCAAGACGACCGCCGTCAGGATCCTGACGACGCTGCTCCCGCCCGACGGCGGCACCGCCCGGGTGGCGGGCGTCGACGTCCTCCGCGAGCCGGCGCGCCTGCGCCGGCAGATCGGCCTCGCCGGGCAGTACGCGGCCGTCGACGAGAACCTCACGGGGCTCGAGAACCTCGAGCTCGTCGGCCGCCTCTACCACCTCGGCAGGCGGCACTCGCGCGAGCGCGCGGCGGAGCTGCTCGAGGCGTTCGCGCTCGACGAGGCCGGTGGAAGGCTCGTCCGGACCTACTCGGGCGGGATGCGCCGCCGGCTCGACCTCGCCGCCTCCCTCGTCGCCCGACCGCCCGTGCTCTTCCTCGACGAGCCCACGACGGGGCTCGACATCCGCAGCCGGATCGGCCTGTGGGAGGCGATCGAGGCGCTCGTCGCCGAGGGGACGACGGTGCTGCTGACGACGCAGTACCTCGACGAGGCCGACCGGCTCGCGAGCCGCATCGCGGTCATCGACCACGGCCTCCTCATCGCAGAGGGCACGCCGGACGAGCTGAAGGCGCAGGTCGGCGGCGACCGGCTCGAGGTCCACCTCGACGGCGGCGTCGCCGACGCGGCCGCGGCCGAGCGCGCCGTGGCCGCGCTCGCGCCGATCGCCGCGGGACGCCCGTCGCTCGAGGACGGGTCGCTGCGGGTGCCGCTGCGCGGGCGCAGGGGCGCGATCGCCGAGGCGGTGCGGCGGCTGGACGAGGTCGGAATCGGCATCGACGACATCGGGCTGCGCCGGCCGACCCTCGACGACGTCTTCCTGGAGCTGACCGGGCACGCGGCCGAGGCGGCCGCCAACGGCTCCGACCAGGCCACGGAGGAGAGCGCGCGCCGGTGAGCGCCCTCTCGTTCGCGGCCTCGGACACGCTCGTGCTCGCGAAGCGGAGTCTGCTTCGCGTCCGCCGCCAGCCCGACCTGCTGATCGGCTTCACGATCCAGCCGATCATGTTCGTGCTGCTCTTCGTCTTCGTCTTCGGGGGCGCGATCAGCACGCCCGGGTTCGACTACGTCGACTTCCTGATGCCGGGGATCATCGTCCAGTCGATGGCCTTCGGCGGGTTCGTGACCGCGCTCGGGCTCTCGGAGGACCTGAAGAAGGGGCTGATCGACCGCTTCCGCTCACTGCCGATGTGGGGGCCCGCCGTGCTGGCCGGGCGCATCCTCGCCGACGTCGGCACGAACGTGGTCCAGCTCGTGATCATGCTCGCGGTCGGGATCGCGGCGGGCTTCTGGTTCGAGACCAGCGTCCCCGAGGTGATCGCCGGGATCGCGCTGCTGCTGCTGATCGGCTACGCGTTCTCCTGGGTGTTCGCGCTGATCGGGCTCGTGGCGTCGTCGCCCGAGGCGGCGAACGCCTACGGGTTCACGATCATCTTCCCGCTCACGTTCGTGTCGTCGGCGTTCGTGCCGGTGGAGTCGATGCCCTCGTGGCTGCAGCCGGTGGCCGAGCACAACCCGTTCACGACGATGGTCGACGCGGCCCGCGCGCTCTTCATCGGGACGCCGCGCGGGGACGACGTCTGGGGCGCGGTCGTCTGGTGCCTCGTGATCGTCGCCGTCTTCGCGCCGCTGTCGGCGTGGCGCTACCGCCGGGCGGTGACGCGGTGAGCGCGGCGACGGCACGGCTCGCCGCGGCCCCCACGGCGGAGCTGGACGCGCTCGTGGACGCTGTCCGCGGCGCCGTCGGCGTCGGCGCCGACTGGGCGGAGACGGCGCGTCTCGTCGCGGGCGAGCTCGCCCGCCACCTGCCCTCGCCGGCCCTGCTCACGCCGGAGCAGCGCGTGGGCGACCCGCGGACCTACCGCAGCCACGTGCTCCACACGGAGCCCGGCGGGGCCTTCTCGGTCGTCGGGCTCGTCTGGCGCCCCGGCCAGGTGACCCCGATCCACGACCACGTCACCTGGTGCGTGTTCGGCGTCGTCCAGGGCGTCGAGCACGAGGAGCTCTTCACGCTCGACGAGAGGCGGGGCTGTCTTGTCCCGGCGGGGACGAGCACGAACGCGGCCGGCGAGGTCAGCGGCTTCGCGCCGCCGGGCGACATCCACCGCGTCCGCAACGTCGGCGGCGACACCGCCATCTCGGTGCACGTCTACGGCACCGACGTGTCGCGCATCGGCTCGAGCGTGCGGCGGACGTACGAGCTGCCGGTGGCGCCGGCGTAACGCGCCGACGAGTTTCGCGTCTGACAGGGGTCACCATTCGCGATGGCCCCCGAGGAGCGACACCCGGAGCAGCCCGAGCCGCTGACCGGCGGGGTCCCCGCTCGCGCCGGCCGGCGCGAGTGGATCGGCCTCGCCGTGATCGCGCTTCCCTGCCTGCTCTACTCGATGGACCTCGAGGTGCTGTACCTCGCGGTCCCGGCGCTCACCGCCGACCTCGCGCCGAGCGGCGCACAGCTGCTGTGGATCACGGACGTCTACGGCTTCCTGCTCGCCGGCCTCCTGCTCACGATGGGCACGCTCGGAGACCGGATCGGTCGCCGCCGGCTGCTCCTGATCGGCGCCACTGCGTTCGGCGCCGCCTCGGTGCTCGCGGCCTTCTCGACGACGGTCGAGATGCTGATCGTGTCGCGGGCGCTCCTCGGGGTCGCGGCGGCGACGCTCGCGCCGTCGACCCTGTCGCTGATCCGCAACATGTTCCTCGACCCGCGGCAGCGGTCGTTCGCGATCGGCGTCTGGGCGACGAGCTTCTCCGTGGGTGCGGCGCTCGGCCCGCTGGCCGGCGGCGTGCTGCTCGAGTTCTTCTGGTGGGGATCGGTGTTC
>DATHTC010000286.1:0-6075 GCA_035463735.1 Gaiellaceae bacterium
TTCCTCCCACCCGGGACACCGCTGCCGGCGGCGCCCGCGGACGCCGCGCCTCCGCCGACGGCCCCGTCGCTCCCCCAGGCCCCGCTCGCCGTCGCGCCCGCACCCTCCCCGGCGTTCCCGACGGCGGTCCCCGAGCCGCCGGCACCCCCGGTCCACCGCGTCGTCCTCCGCCTCGCCGGCGGCGAGCAGGTCGAGGTCGCGACGCACGAGGACGAGGCCGCCGCCCGGGCCGAGGCGACGGCGCTGATGCGCTACCTCCGCGACGGCGGCGGCGACTGGCCGTTCGTGGCCGGCCGCTTCCTCCGCCCCGAGGCGATCGTCTCGGTGGACGTCGCCGGTCCCTAGCCGACCGGCGCCCTCCCCATCGTCGCCAGCACCGCGTGGCGGCGCTTGTGCTCGCGCCCGCGCCGGAACTCCTCCACGTAGGCGTCGAAGTCCCAGCTCGCGAGGAACTCCTCCGCGGCGCTGCGCCCCGACTCGAACAGCGCCCGCCGCCGGTCGAGGGAGAGCGCGAACTCGGTCGTCCCCACCCCCAGCGTCGGGATCGGGACCGTGCGCGCGAAGTCAGCCTGCTCGACGTAGAGCCGGTCGTGCGCGGCCATCATCGTCTGCGCCATCGACTTGAGGTAGTCGATCAGCGCGCCCACGCCGCGCTCCTTGCGCGGGGGCTCGATCCGGCGGCCGAGGTGCTCGCGCGGCTTCGGCTCGACGAGCAGGAGCCCGAACGTCGGCCACTCGGGGGCCTCGCCGCCCGGGACGTCGAAGATCCACACGGGGAAGTTCGAGAGCATCCCGCCGTCCACGATCACGTGCTCCTCGCCGGTCTCCGGGTTCTGGTGCCGTACGGGCTCGAAGAAGATCGGGATCGACATCGACATCCGCACCGCGTAGGCGACCTCGAGGTCGTCCGGTGCGATTCCGAGCGTCGGGGCGTCGCCCGGCAGGATCAGCAGCCGGCGGTTGGTGACGTCGGAGGCGATCACCGACAGCCGGTAGCGGTAGCGCGGGTTCGCCTCGTCCGGATCGCGGACGAGGTCGCCGAACGTCCGCACCCCCTGGGCCGCCAGCAGCTCGCGCATCCAGACGAGGAAGCGCTCGCCCTCGAAGATCCCGAGGTCGAGCAGGAGGCTCGTCGTCTTCTGGATCAGCGGGATCTTGTCCTCCCACGCCTTGTCCTCGAACTGGCGGTAGTCGAGCTCCATCACGATCCGCTCGAGCTCCTCGGGCGGGAAGTCCGAGGCAATGAACGCGGCCGTGATCGCGCCTGCCGACGTGCCGGCCACGTTCGCGGCGGTGTAGCCGGCCTCCCGTAGCGCGACGTACGCGCCGGCGAGCCCGACGCCCTTGACGCCGCCGCCTTCGAGGACGAGGTCGGCCAGCTTCGGTCCAGGCATGCGGAGCACCACCCCCTGTGAAGGGCGCCGCCGCAGGGACGCCGGTTGACCCGCCCAGCCTGCGTCGGCGCCCGGCGGGTGTCAAGCGCGCGCGCGCTCGAGCTCCACGTGCGGCAGCCACGAGAGCCAGCGCGGCAGGTACCAGTTCCAGTCGCCGAGCAGCCGCATCGAGGCCGGCACGAGCACGGACCGCACGACCGTCGCGTCTAGCAGCAGCGCGACCGCGACCCCGAAGCCGATCTGCTGGAACATCACGAGGTCGCCGAGCGCGAAGCCGACGAAGACGACGACGATGATCAGTGCGGCGCCCGTGATGATCCGGCCGGTCGTCGCCACGCCGAACGCGACCGCGGCCGTGTTGTCGCCCGTCTCGAGGTAGCGCTCGCGAATGCGGCTGAGCAGGAACACGTGGTAGTCCATCGAGAGGCCGAAGAGGACGGCGAAGAGCAGCAGCGGAACCCAGACCTCGATCGTCTCCACGCGGTCGAGGCCGAGCAGCTCGTTCCCGACGCCCTGCTGGAACACCAGCACGAGCAATCCGTACGCGGCCCCGACCGACAGCAGGTTGAGCAGGATCGCCTTCGCCGGGACGACGACGGAGCGGAACGCCAGCATCAGCAGCACGAAGCTGAGCCCGAGCACGAACGCGAACACCCACGGGCGAGCTGCGTCGTTCAGCGCGACGTAGTCCGCGTGGTTCGCGGTCTCGCCGCCGACGACGACCGTCGTCCCGGCCGGGAAGCGCGCCGCCGGCACGTACCGCTCACGCAGGCGCTCGACCGCCGCGACGGCCTCCTCGCCCGTCGGGTCGCCGGCCACCGGCACGTCGAGCAGGAGCAGCGTGCCGTCGCCGCTCCGGCGCTCGCGCGGGGTCCCGAGCGCGACGTCGGCCGCGAGCGCGGCCCGCAGGCGGCCGACCGCGCCGCCCGCCGGCCCCGCCCCGACGACGCGCGCGGGGCTCTCCCGCCCGATCGAGAAGGTCTCGTCGAGGAGCTCGAAGCCCTGCCGGGCCGGCGTCCGCTCGGGCAGCGTCGAGACCCCGCTCGACCCGGTCTCGAGCCCGAGCACCGGCAACGCGCACGCCAGCAGGAGCCCGCCGGAGAGCACGAGCGACGTCACCGGGCGCCGCATCACGGCGGTCGCGGCCCACGACCAGAAGCGACCCTCGGTCTCGCCCGTCCCGCCGGCGCGCGGGATCCGCACGGCGTCGATGCGGTCGCCGAGGAGGCCGAGCAGCGCGGGCAGCAGCGTGAGCGCCCCGGCCACGGAGACGACGGCCACGATCGAGGCGCCGGCCCCGAGGCTGCGCAGCACGGAGTCGGGCGGGAACAGCATCGAGGACAGGGCCACCGCGACCGCGACTCCGCTGAACGTGACCGCGCGCCCGGCAGTGGCTCCCGCGACCTCGATCGCGGCGGCCGGGGCACGCCCGAGCAACCGCTCCTCCCGGTACCGCGAGACGACGAACAGCGCGTAGTCGATCCCGAGCGCCAGGCCCATCCCGGCGACGATGTTCGTGACGAAGATCGAGAGCGTGGCGGCCTGGCCGACGAGCGTCACGACCCCGAGCGAGACCGCGATCGCAATGCCCGCGAGCGCGAGCGGGAGGAGGGCGGCGACGAGCGCGCCGAACACGAGCACGAGGATCACGAGGGCGGCGGCGACGCCGAACGCCTCGCCGCGCCGGAGGTCGCTCTGCGAGACCTCCCGGAAGTCGCGGTCGACGATCGCGCCGCCGTAGACCTCCGCGTCGAGGTGCTCGACCGTCGGCAGCACCTCCTCGATCGGCGTCCCGCCGAGGCGGAACGGCAGGATCGCGGCGCCGCCGTCACGGCGGACGGACGCCTCGGCGGCGAGGGGCGTCGCCCCCGCGCGACGCAGCGCCGCCGCCGCGCCTGCGACGTCGTCCCCCCGGAGGACGAGTAGCTCGACGTCCTCGCGCAGCGCCTCGGGCAGCCGCTCCTCCAGCAGCCTGCGCGCCTGCTGGGAGTCGGTGCGCGCCGACTGGGGGACGCGCGCCTCGCTGTCGAGCACGTCCGGGAGCGCCAGCGCCACGGCCGCCGCCGACGCCGCGACGAGCGCGGCCCAGACGAGGAGCACGCGCCACGGATGGTGCGAGCACCAGCGGACGAGGCGGGCGGTCATGTAGAATGCTTAATGATGTTGACGGTCAACGAGGTTGAGGTCGCCGGGCGCCTGCGTCCCGTGCTGCTCAAGCTTGCCCGCGAGCTCCGCCGCGAGGTCGCAGACCTCGGAGTGAGCGGCGGCCAGGCGACGCTGCTGGCGACGATCAAGGCGCAGCCCGGCGTCTCGGCCGCGGCGCTCGCCGCGCAGGAGCGGATGTCCGCTGCCGGGATGTCGGGCCACATCGACCGCCTGGCCGCGCTCGGCCTCGTACGCCGAGACGTCGACCCCGCCGACCGCCGCCGGCAGGCGCTGCGCCTGACGGCCGAGGGCGAGGCGCTGCTGCGCAAGGTGCGCTCCCGGCGGACGGCGTGGCTGGCGAGCCGCCTCGGCGAGCTCCCGCCCCACGAGCTCGCGGCCGTGGAGGCGGCGCTCGACCCGCTGGCGAAGCTGCTGGAGGTCGGCGAGTGACGGATGCTCGCCGCACCCCCTCCCCGGGCCGTGCGGCAGGAGCTGCCGCATGACCGGCGCGCTGCTGGCGATCAACGCCCGGACGTTCGCCAGCCTCCGCAAGCACCGCAACTACCGGCTCTTTTTCGGCGGGCAGGTCGTCTCGCTCGCGGGGACGTGGATGCAGAACGTCGCCCTCGCCTGGTACGTCGTCGAGCTGACGAGCTCCCCCGTCGCGGTCGGGTTCCTCGCCTTCTGCCGGTTCGCGCCGTTCACGCTCTTCGGCCTCTACGCGGGCCTCCTCGCCGACAGGCTCGACAACCGCCGCCTCGTGATGACGACCCAGGCGGGGCAGATGCTCGTGTCGGTCGCACTCGCGGTGCTCGCCCTCTCGGGCGCGCAGGAGCTCTGGGCTGTGTACGCGCTCGCGCTCGCGGGCGGCGTCGGGCTCGTGTTCGACGCCCCGGGCCGGCACGCGCTGACGTACCAGATGGTCGGCCGCGCGGAGCTTCCGAACGCGATCGCGCTCAACTCGTCCCTCTTCAACGCGGCCCGCGTCGTCGGGCCGGCGATCGCGGGCGCGCTGATCGCGACGGCCGGCGTCGGCGTGTGCTTCGCGATCAACGCGGTGAGCTTCCTGGCCGTCCTCGCAGGGCTGCTGCTGATGCGCGCGGAGGAGCTCGTCCCGCTCGACCGCGACTCGCGGCCGACGTTCCTCCGCGGCATGCACGAGCTGTTCGCGTACGTGCGGCGGACCCCGGCCGTGCGCGCCGTGCTCGCCACCGTGGCCGTCGTGTCGACCGTCGGGTTCAACTTCCACGTCATCCTGCCGCTGCTCGCGTCGGACACGCTCCACGCCGGGCCGGAGGTCTTCGGGCTCCTCTCCGCCGCATTCGGCGGCGGCGCGCTCGTCGGCGCGCTGCTCGCCGCCGGGCTCGGACGGGCGAGCTGGAAGGCGCTGCTCGCCGGCACCGCCGGCTTCTCGGTCGCGATGCTCCTGCTCGCGCCCGTCGCGTCGGCGCCGGTGGCGGCGGTGCTCCTGTTCGTCACGGGCGTCGCGTTCACGCTCTGGACGGCGAACTCGAACTCGATCCTGCAGCTGACCGCGCCCGACCACCTGCGCGGACGCGTCGTCTCGCTGTTCCTGTTCGCGTTCGCCGGTCTCGCGCCCGTCGGGGGATTGCTCGCCGGCTGGCTGGTGGACGTCGGCGGAACCGAGCTCGCGTTCGCCGTCTCCGGCGCCGTCGGGCTGCTGATGACCGGCTACGCACTGGCGCAGCGCCCGTTCGCTTAACATCCCCTGATCGAGGAGGACCTCCGTCCCAGGCTTCGCGGCGTCCTGCACCTGTGGGCGTTCCCGGCCGCGGTCGCGCTCGCGGTGCCCTTCGTGTGGACGGCGCCCGACGGCCTGCCCACGGTCGCCGCGGCCGTGTTCGCGACCTGCGTCGCGGTGATGCTCGGGACGAGCGCGCTCTACCACCGCGTGCTGTGGCCGCCGCGGACGCGGCGGCTGATGCGCCGCGCCGACCACGCGGCGATCTTCCTGCTCATCGCCGGCACCTACACCCCGGTCGGGCTGCTCGTGCTCGAGGGGGCGTGGCGGTGGACGGTGCTCTCGATCGTGTGGGCCGGCGCCGCGGTCGCGATCGCGCTCAAGCTCGCGTGGGTCGACGCGCCGCCGTGGGTCGCGGCGGCGATCGGGATCGCCCTCGGCTGGGCGGGCGTCGCCGCCGTCCCGTCGATGATCGGGGAGATCGGTCTCGCGGGGACGCTGCTCCTCGGCGTGGGCGGCGCGCTCTACACCGTCGGCGCCGTGATCTACGCCCGCAGGCGCCCGGATCCCGTGCCGCACGTCTTCGGGTACCACGAGGTCTTCCACGCCCTCGTGATCGGCGCGGCGCTCTGCCAGTACGCCGCGATCGCGTTCTTCGTGCTCCCGTCGTAGTGCGCGTCCACCGGACGCCGGACAAGCGGTTCGAGGCGCTGCCCGGCTTCCCGTGGGAGCCGCGCTTCCACGAGCACGACGGCCTGCGGCTGGCGTACCTGGACGAGTGCGCCGGCGATCCCGTGCTGCTCCTCCACGGCGAGCCGACGTGGTCGTACCTGT
>DATHTC010000287.1:0-5233 GCA_035463735.1 Gaiellaceae bacterium
GAGCTGCTGAAGCGCGGCGCCGACCCCAACGCGTCGTACGAGAACGAGTACGGGCGGATGTCGACGCTCTACGGCGCGGCAGGGATCGTGCACGACCCTGAGCTCACGCTCGTCCTGCTCGAGGCGGGCGCCGATCCCGACGACGGGGAGTCGCTCTACCACTCGACCGAGGCCCCGAGCCCCGAGTGCCTGCGCCTGCTGCTGGCGCACGGCGCCCGGACGCAGGGCACGAACGCGCTCGCCCACGCGCTCGACGACGAGCGGCTCGAGCAGGTCCGGCTGCTGCTCGAAGCGGGGGCGGACGTTCGCGACGCGGCGTACATCGCCCACGCCGTGCGCCGCGGGCGGGGCCCGGAGGAGGTCCGGCTGCTGGCGGAGTTCGGCGCCGACGTCGAACGCCCCGGCGGCGAGACCTGGCGCGGCCACGTGCCGCAGCGCTCGCCGTACCGCCACGCCGTGCTCCGCAACCGCCGCGACCTCGTGGACGAGCTCGCGCGCCTCGGCGCCTCCACCGAGGTGCCGCCCGAGGACCTCGCCGTCGCGGCGGTCGCGCGCGGCGAGGCCGCGACGCTCCCCGCCGAGCTCGACCCCGACGCGCAGGAGGTGCTGATCCTCGCCGCCCTCGGCGGGAAGCTGGACGCGGTGGTGGCCGCGGTCGGCCCGGAGTTCCGCGGGGTCGTCGGCGGCTCACCGTCCGGAACGCTGCTGCACCACGCCGCCTGGGTCGGCGCCGAGGAGCCGGTGCGCGAGCTGCTCGCGCGCGGGGCCGACCCCGCGGCCGAGAGCGACGCGCCGTTCTCGACGCCGCTCGCATGGGCGGCGCTCGGCTCGGCCGCGCACCGGTTGCCGAGGCGGGACTACGTCGGGGTTGCGGAGGCGCTCGTCGAGGCGGGGGCCGAGCTCGAGCCGCGCTTCCTCGAGGTCGCGCACGGCCCGCTCGAGGCGTGGCTGGAGGAACGGCTCTAGTCCTCCTCCCACCACCCCATCACGATCTCGGCGTCGTTCTCCTCGCCGATCGGGCCTCCGAAGGCGAGCCACTCCATCCCCTCGGGGCCTGCCTCGAAGGCGCGCATCACGTTCGGGCCCACGCGGAGGACGTCCCAGGTGCGCAGCTCGCGCACGTCGTCGCCGACCTTCGCGCGCCCGCCGCCCGCGACGACCACGTACAGCTCCTCCTGGGTCGCGTGACGGTGACCGAACGGGCCGCGCAGGTTGGGCGCGAGACGCTGGAGGCTGACGGCCACCTGCTGCGAGCCGAGCTCCCGCTTCGGGAACCGCGCCTCCATCCCCTCGGGCATGCCGGATCGCGCGGCCATGTCGTCGACCTCGCGGAGGTTGAGGATCTCGTAGTCGCTCATGGCAGCCGTGTCACCGCCGTGCCAGAACCTCAATCGTGTCGCCGTCCGCTACCTCGTGGCCGCGCCCGACCCGTTGCCCGGCGAACCGCGCCGACGGCCCCCACACACGCGCGCCGACGCACGCGTGACCGAGCTCGTGGTGGATCGCCTCCGCGACGTCCGCCACGATCGCGGGCGGCCGCAGCGCGAGCGCCTCCGCGTCGGCCTCGCCCGGCCGGCGCAGGAAGACGCGGATCAGGCCCGTGAGCGCCCAGATCGCGTCCCGCAGCCGGTCGAGGCTGTCGTCGTCGAGCACCGAGACGCCGAGGAAGCCGGGCGGTGCCGGCGCCTCGTCGACCTTCGTCGCCACGAGGAGCTCCGGCCTCTCGATCCCCGCGAGCTCGAGCTCCCGCCGGATCGCGTCGAGCTCCGATTGCGGCCTCGCCGCGTCCTGGCACAGCACGATCGCGTCGGCCCCCCTCAGCACGCCGAGCAGCGCCCTCCCGCCGCCCCGGTCCTCGTGCGCGCCCTCGAGCAGGCCCGGGATCTCGACCAGCTGGACGAGGACGCCGCGGATGCGCGTCAGCGCAGGGACGGGGCGCGTCGTCGTGAACGCGTAGTCGCCGGTCTTCACCTGCACGGTCGAGAGCGCCTGGAGCAGCGACGACTTCCCGGCGTTCGGCGGGCCGACGAGCGCGACCTGCGCGGCGCCCTCGCGCCGCACGGCGATCGAGTCGCGGTGGACGACCCGAGCGCGGACGCGCGTCTCGTCGAGCTGGCCCTCGACCCACTTCCGCAGGTCGGCGTACGGCCCGTTGCGGTAGCCCGGCAGCTCGGCCAGGATCGCCCGCAGCTCCTTCGTCTTCTCGGCGCCCGCCTTGCCGGCGAGACGCCTGCGGATCACCTGCTTGTACGTGCGATGCGGCATCGGCATCGCGCACCTCCCGTCCGTCCGAGCGGAACGGCGCGACCGGCACCGCTCGGCGGCGGCCCGCGGGTCGCGTCCTGTCCCGCCGCTTCCTCCGACGCGTATCCCGGAAGCGGCGGCTCAGCCGTTCTTGTTCGAGCTGGCGCAGAGCCAGGCGAGCAGAGCGGGAGTCATGCGTCGAGGCTACCACCCGCGTGGCGGCCCGCCGATGGGGCTGCCCGTACTCCGCGTGGATACAGTGGCCCGCGTGACCATCGAGATCCTCTACTGCCCCGTCTGAGGCGGCTACGACCGCCGGGCCGCGAGTCTCGCGGCCGAGATCACGGAGCGCACGGGGATCGACGCCCGTGCGGTCGAGGGGGATCGCAGCCAGTTCGACGTCGTCCTCGACGGGCGGCTGCTGTTCTCGAAGCAACGAGAGGGGCGGTTCCCGGAGCCGGACGAGATCGTCGGGGCGCTCGTCTGAGGGCCGCGGCCGTCTGCGCGGCACTCCTGGTCGCCGCCGGCTGCGGGGGCGACGACGCGTCGCCGGAGGACTACGTGGAGGACGGGAACGCGGCGTGCGCGGAGGCCGCGCGCCAGGCCGAGGACGTCGAGCAGCCGTCGGCCGACTCGGCCGAGGCGGTCGCCGCCTACGCGAACGCCGTCCTCCCGATCGCGCGGGACCGGCTCGACGCGCTCGAGGAGCTCGAGCCGCCGGACGACCTCGAGCGGTTCCACGAGCGCTTGCTGACCGAGCAGGAGCAGCTGGTCGCCGCCGTCGAGACGCTCGCCGACGCGGCCGAGCGCGACGACCGCGTGACGGCGGGACGCGCCGCCACGGAGGGAGCTGGGGCGAGGCAGCGCTCGCGCCTCCTGTTCCAGCAGCTCGGCCTCACGCGCTGCGCCGAGTCCGAGTTCTAGCGTTCTAGCGGCCGCGAAAGCGCGGCGGTCGCTTCTCGAGGAACGCGGCGACGCCCTCGGCGAAGTCCTCGCTCGTGGCCGCCTCCGCCTGGAGCTCGGCCTCGAGCGCCAGGGCCTCCTCGAGCGGGAGCGCCGGCGCCTGGTCGAAGAGCCTCTTGGTCAGCGCGACGCCGCGCGTCGGGAGCGCCGCCCACTCCGCGGCGAGCTCGGCCGTGCGGGCCGCGAACGCGTCCGCCTCGACCACCTCGGAGACGAGCCCCCACGCGTGCGCCTCGGCAGCGGTGAGGCGCCGCCCGGAGGCCATCCACTCGAAGGCGCGCGGGACGCCGAGGAGCCGGGCGATGAAGTACGGCCCGCCGGCGTCGGGAACGAGGCCGATGCCGATGAAGCCGGGGGCGAAGAACGCCGCGTCGGAGGCGATCCGGAGGTCGCACGCGCACGCGAGCGAGAGCCCGGCGCCGGCCGCGGGGCCGTTGACGGCGGCGATCACCGGCTTCTCGAGCGCCCGGATCGCCCGGACGTTCGGGTGGTAGGTGCCGCGCAGCGCCGCCCCGATGTCCGGCGACTCCCGGAACTCGTTCAGGTCCTGCCCGACACAGAAGCCGCGGCCGGCGCCGGTGATCACGACCGCGCGCACGTCCCGGTCGGCCGCGTCGGCCAACGCCGCGCCGAGCTGATCGTGGACGGCGCGGGTGAAGGCGTTCAGCACGTCGGGCCGGTTGAGGGTGATCGTCAGCACGGCGCCGTCGCGCCCGACCTCGACCTCCGCCATCGCGCCTCCTCCCCTCGCCGGTGCCGTGAGGCGGCCGCACGCTCACCGGCCGCCGGTACGACGGATCGTTTCAGAATCGTCACGCTCGCGTCACACGCGGGCGCGGATGGCCGTGCGACCCTCCCCCCGGATGCGAGGGGAGGGTCGAAACGTCGGGGCTAGCGTCCGACGTGGACGAACGGAACGTGCCCGTCGACCGCGAGCCACTCGTTCGGCCGCAGGTTGCGGACGAACGCCAACCGCTTGGCGCGGCGGTGCGGCAGCCTCGGCCGCGGCAACGCGGCGCCCATCCGTGCGAGCACGGGGCGCCGCTTCGCGCCGGCGACCGCGGCGGAGCGCCACGCGAAGACGCCGGCGAGCGCGACGAGCTCGCCGATGATCGCGATGCGGGTGACGTCGAGCGCCGGCTTCCAGCGCACGTCGTCGCCCTTGATCACCCACGCGCCGGTCGGGCGCGCGGACACGCCGAAGCCGCCGCCCTCGCCCTTCCCCTCGGGCGACTCGCCGCCGCCTCCGCCTCCGCCGCCGCGGACGGACGCCGCCGGGATCACCGTGGAGCCGTTCTTCTCGTACGGCTCGGCGTAGACGCGCCGCGCGGTAAGCACGTCACGCGTCTCGTGCAAGACCTGGCTGGCCATTCACATCACTCCCTTCCGCGCGATCCTCGGCCCCCTCGCAGCCGCGGGCATCCGCAGAACCCCGCGATCCGCTCCGGCGCAGCCCGGGCGCGCGGAGCTACGCTCGACGGATCGCCGGTCCCACGTTCATCGACGCGATCCTCGGCCCGCGCCGCCCTCCCGACGACGCGGCGGAGGCCGCGGGCGACGCGGAGGCGCTCGACGCCTACTCGCGCACGGTCAGCGCCGTCGCGGAGCGCCTGGCTCCCTCGGTCGCCAACCTGCGCGTCGCCCGCCGCACGCAGCGCGGCCGCTTCGACGGCGGCGGCAGCGGCGTCGTCGTCAGCTCGGACGGACTGCTGCTGACGTCGGCCCACGTGGTGGAGGGCGCGGGGCGCGCCACGGTCGTGGCCTCTCTCGCCGACGGGCGCGAACTGGCGGCGGACGTGGTCGGCGCCGACCTCCTCTCCGACCTCGCGGTGCTGCGCGCGCGCGGCGACGGGCTGCTCCCGGCGGAGCTCGGCGATGCCGGACGGCTCCGCGTCGGGCAGCTCGTGGTCGCGATCGGAAACCCGCACGGGTTCGGCGGGACCGTCACGGCGGGCGTGGTCTCCGCGCTCGGCCGGTCGCTGCCGACGCACGCCGGCCGGATCGTCGAGAACGTGATCCAGACCGA
>DATHTC010000288.1:0-6127 GCA_035463735.1 Gaiellaceae bacterium
CCAGAACGACGCCCCCACCAACACGACCCGGCAGAAGGAGGGGGCTCGTGGGGGAACCAGTGGGTTCCCCCACGCTCCAGAGAGGCCTAGACGGAGGGGCCCCGCTGCGGCTCGGGGCCCCTCCGTGGAAGGCGGGCCTCGCCGTGGAACGGAAGCCGAGACCTTGACTCTGCGGCCCAGCCAGGTCTCCTACTTCCCGCCCCACCTGTGGCGGACCCCCTGCACCCGGGCCTGGCGTCCGGCTCGGCTGCGAGGTGACCCCACTGTAGGGGCGGCCACGACCACTGTCAAGTGCCTCGGTCAAGTGATTTCGGCGTGTGGCACTTGACGCAAATTCCGCTTGTATATGCCCCTTTCGGGGGATGGCGGCCGATCGGGACTTGCAGTTCGGTCAAGTATGGAGAACACTTCCCCGGATGACGAACGCCGCACGCCCCACCGCCCGTCAGGGCGCCGCCGCGGCCGGCCGCCTCGGCGACCGCCTGCGCCAGCTCCGCGTGGCCGCGGGGATGACGCAGAGCGAGCTCGCGGGCGACCGCTTCTCGAAGGAGTACGTCTCGCAGATCGAGCGCGGGAAGACGCGCCCGACGAAGGAGACGATCGACTGGCTCGCGCTCCGGCTCGGCGTCGACCCCGGCTTCCTCGCGAACGGCGTCTCGACCGACGCCCGCGACCGGGTGGAGGCCGCGCTCGCGCGGGCCGAGGCGCTGCTCGAGGCGGGCGAGATCGACGCCGCGGCCGACGCCTTCGCCGACGCGACGACGACCGTCGCCGCCACGGGCGCGGTGGAGGTCGAGGTCCGCCGCCTGGTCGGCCACGGCCGCGCGCTCGTGATCCAGGGGCACGTGAAGGACGCGCTGGCGCTGCTGATGCGCGCGCGCGAGCTGGCCGAGGGACCAGAGTTCTCGGACGTCGACCGCGCGGACATCCTCTTCCGCCTCGGCGTCTGCCGCTTCCAGCTCTCGAGCATCTCCACCGCGATGGGGCTGTTCAACGAGGCGCTCACGCTCGCCGAGCGCTCGGGCCTGCCGTCTGACGTCCTCCGCGCCTCGATCCTCGACTGGCGCGCTCGGTGCTTCCGCCATCAGCGGGACTTCGCCGCCGCGCGCGAGGACGTGGAGCGCGCGCTCGAGCTGGCCGAGCACCTCGCCGACCGCAAGACGATGGGGCACCTCTACTTCCAGGCTTCCCTCGTGGCCGAGCGCCAGGGGCACATGGTCCTCGCGCGCAGCTACGCCGAGCGCGCGAAGGCGCAGTACGAGGAGATCTCGGACCGCCTCAACCTCGGGCGGCTGCTGAACAACCTCGGAGGCCTCAACTTCCTGCTCGGGAAGCCCGAGGACGCGATCCGGTACCTGAAGGACTCGGTCGCGACCTCCTTCGACGTCGGACGCGACGACGACGCAGCCCGTGCCATCACCTCGCTCGCCCAGGTGCACCTCGGAACCGGGGACGTCGTCCTCGCCGAGGAGCACGCACGACACGCGCTCTCGATCCTCGACGGGCGCGTCGACCTGCTCGACGACGTCGGCGGCGCGCAGCTCGCGCTCGGCCGTGCGCTGCTCGAGCAGGATCGGCTCGACGAGGCCGAGGCGGCGCTGGCCGCCGCCGAGGCGTCGTTCGACCAATTGGGGTCTGCAAGCCACCGCGCCGCGGCATGGATGGCGCAGGGCGATCTCGCCTCGCGGCGCGGGGACGACGCGGATGCGTCGCGCCTGTACCGTCGGGCGGCCGAGATGCTCCAGGACCTCAAGTTCTAGGCGAAGGGAGGTGACTCACTTGCTCAAGGCCCGCGTGATCACCATTGCGGTACTCGTCGCGTCGTTCCTCGCTGGAGGAGCCCACACCGGCTGGTCCGGCGGCGGCTGGTAGTCCCGACCTAGACTTGGAGGCGTGCGCCTCCGGGTCGGGCTGACCGCCGTTCTGCTGCTCGTCGTCGCCGGATGCGGAGGCTCTGGCGAGTCCGGCGACGAGGCGGCCGAGGGGTCGCTCGAGAGCCTCTGGAAGCGTCCGGGAGAGGACGTGGGACTGATCCAGGGGACGAGCGACTACGCCGCTGGAGAGATCCGCGTCTCGTTTCTCGTCGTCGCCGGGGACGGCCGGCTCGTCGAGCGTCCCCGGGCGCGCGTGTGGCTCGCGCCCGCGCGCGACGCTGCACCCGTGCAGGAGACGACCGCGACGCTGGAGCCCGTCGGTGCGGAGGGGTCGGAGGCGGCGGCGGGCGACGTCCGCTACCTGTTCGTGACGAAGCTGAGAGTGCCGAGGCCCGGCACCTGGTGGTTCGTGGCGGAGCCCGTCGGCGGCTACCGCATCCAGGGGCTCGGCACGCTGCGCGTGCGCGAGCGGACCGCCTCGCCCGCCGTCGGCGACCCTGCGCCCCGCTCGGAGACGCCGACGCTTGCCAGCACCGGCGGCGACCTCGCGGTCCTCTCGACTGCGACGAAGCCCGAGCCGGCGCTGTACCGGACGTCCGTGGCGGAGGCGCTGGACGCGCGGGAGCCGTTGGTCGTCGTCTTCGCGACGCCGAAGTTCTGCGAGAGCCGCGCGTGCGGGCCGGTCGTCGACGTCGTGGACGGCATGCGTCGCGAGTTCGAGGGCCGCGGCGTCCGCTTCGTCCACGTCGAGGTGTACACGGACAACGACCCGGCGAAGGGCGTGAACCGGTGGATGAAGGAGTGGAGCCTGCCGACGGAGCCGTGGGTGTTCGTGGTGGGCGCCGACGGCAGGGTCGCGGCCAAGTTCGAGGGGTCGGCGTCGGCGGAGGAGCTGCGCGCGGCGATCGAGCCGGTCGTCAGCTGACGCCGGCGACCTCGACCCGATCGAGCGCGGCCGGTGCGAGCGGCAGCGCCCTCTCCGTTTGCGCCCCCCGCGGCACGGGGACGTGCGTGGGATGATCGGGGGCGTGAGGACACCGCGTCTCCGTCGCGCGCTCGAGGTCGGCCGGGTCGCCACGCAGTCCCGCCTCCTGCGAGTGCTCCGCGAGGTCGGGGTCGTCGGCGACCGCGCGGCGACGGTGGAGGGCGCGCGGGCGTTCCGCGAGGGTCTCGAGGAGCTCGGGACGACGTACATCAAGCTCGGGCAGATCCTCTCGTCACGCTCGGACCTCCTCCCGGAGGTGTACATCCAGGAGCTCGAGCGGCTCGTTGACGACGTGCCGCCGGTGCCGTTCGAGCAGATGCGGGAGGTGATCGACGCCGAGATCGGCCCCGACACGTTCGCGCGGATCGACCCGGAGCCGCTCGCGACGGCGTCGATCGCCCAGATCCACCCTGCGCTCCTGCGCAACGGGCGCGAGGTCGTGGTGAAGGTGCGGCGGCCCGGGATCGAGGATCAGGTCGCCGTCGACCTCGATGTCATCCGCTCCACGGCCCGGCTCGCCGAAGCGCGCTCGGAGACGGCGCGCCTCGTGCAGTTCGAGGCGCTCGCCGACGAGCTCGACGTCCACCTCCACGGCGAGCTCGACCTCACCGAGGAGGCGAACAACACCGAGGTGATCGCGTCGCTCGTCGCCGACGTCGAGGAGCTCGTCGTCCCCGAGGTGATGCACCCGTACGTGACCGAGCGCGTGCTCGTGCTCGAGCGGATCGAGGGGGAGAAGGTCGCCGCCGGGCACGGGCTCGCGCCGGAGCGCGCGGCCGCGCTCGCTCGCGCGTTCTTCCGCTCGTACGTCCACCAGGTGACGATCGAGGGCACCTACCACGCCGACCCGCACCGCGGGAACGTGCTGCTGACGACCGACCACCGGCTCGCGCTGCTCGACTTCGGGCTGCTGGGGCGCCTCGACGACGACACGCGGCGCCGGCTCGCGCTGCTGCTGATGGCGATCGCCCAGAACCGGGCCGACGACGTCGCGGAGCTGATTCTCGGCCTCTCGCTGACGACGCTCGAGTCCCAGCAGGCAGCGTTCACACACGAGCTGCGTCGCAAGCTCCCGCGCTACCACTGGCGGCCGCTCTCCGGGATCCGGGCCGGCGAGGCGCTCGCCGACCTGCAGGGGATCGCGATCCGCCACGGGATTCGCCTCCCGACGAGCTTCGCGCTCGTGGGCAAGACGCTCTCGCAGGCCGACTCGATCGCGCGGACGCTCGACCCGGGGCTCGACCCGATCCGGATGATGGAGGAGGACTCGAGCGACGTGCTCCGCGCCGAGGCCGAGCGGCGGCTGGAGCCGAACCAGCTGTTCAGCTACGCGTTCACGCAGCTCGAGCCGCTCGCGCGCATGCCGCGGAAGATGAGCCACCTCGTCGACCGGCTCGAGGAGGGCACGCTGCGGCTCGGAATCCAGCCGACGGGCCTCGACGGCCTCGAGGCCCTGGCCCGGACGGTGGCGAATCGGCTCGGGGCGGCGGTGATCGTCGCCGGTGCGCTGATCGCGTCCGCGCTGATGGCGCGCGTGAACGACACCGTCTCGCTCGTCGGGTTCCTCGTCTCGGCCGCGCTCGCCCTCTACGTGTTCTGGAAGATCGTGCGCACGTCCGGCGAGCTCTGAGATAACGTTTGCTTGTTCCTCGGATCAGGAGGCCCGATGGCTGAGAGCGGCTACGCAAAGCCGGTGCTCGTCGACACCGCCTGGGTGGCGGAGCACCTGGACGACCCGAGCGTCGTGGTGGCGGAGGTGGACGAGAACCCCGACCTCTACGACGAAGGCCACGTGCCGGGGGCCGTGCAGCTCCACTGGAAGGAGGACCTGCAGGACCCGATCGAGCGGGATCTCGTGGAGAAGGACGCATTCGAGCGCCTGATGGGCTCGCGCGGGATCGGCAACGACACGACCGTCGTCCTCTACGGCGACAAGAACAACTGGTTCGCGGCCTATGCGTACTGGTACCTGAAGATCTACGGGCACGAGGACGTGCGGATCCTCGACGGCGGGCGGCAGAAGTGGATCGACGAGGGCCGGGAGCTCACGACGGACGCGCCGGGGGTGACGCCGGCGACGTACTCGGCGCAGGAGCGCGACGAGTCGATCCGCGCGCGCCGCGACCAGGTGCTCGAGTGGATCGGCGCCGCCGGCCGCGCGCTCGTCGACGTCCGCAGCCCGCAGGAGTACGCCGGGGAGCTGCTTGCCCCGCCCGGCTACGAGCAGGAGGGCGCGACGCGCGGCGGGCACATCCCGACGGCGCAGTCCATTCCCTGGGCGCAGGCCGTCCGCGACGACGGCACCTTCAAGTCGCCCGACGAGCTGCGTGCGCTCTACGAGGGCAAGGGGATCACCGCGGACCGCGAGGTCACCGCGTACTGCCGGATCGGAGAGCGGTCGGCCCACACCTGGTTCGTCCTCCACGAGCTGCTCGGGTACGAGCGCGTGCGGAACTACGACGGCTCCTGGACGGAGTGGGGGAACCTCGTCGACGTGCCGATCGAACGCTAGACGCACGGGGGAACCCATGGTTCCCCCGTGGGCCCCCTCCTTCACCGGGTCGCGTTGGTGTTGTGTCGCCTTGGCCTCTCGCGCGGATGAAGCGCGCTTCGGCCTCCGTGGCGTGGTCTCGTGGGCGCACGTAGGGCACGTCCCCGCATGGCCTCCGCGCGCGCCCTTCGCGGCGCGCGCTCCGGCCATGGTGCCGGGTCTCGGGGACGACGTGGTCTGGACGGGCGGGATGCGCCGCTTCGCGGGCTGCGATCCCGCGCGTCCTGCTTTCGGGGGAACCTGGCGGTTCCCCTTGCCCCCTCCCTGCCTAGCCGCGGCGGTGCCTGGTCGCCACCGTCGGTATCGCGCCCTCGCCGCGCCGGCAGGTGGAGCGTCGGCTCGTCGCAGCCGATCAGCAGCAGGTCGCCGTCGAGCTCGTCCTCGGCCACGAACGTCGGCAGCGGGTTCAACAGCTCGGCCGACGGGCCCGTCTGCTTCCGTCCACCACCCCGCGAGGCTCTCGTGCGTCGTGCGGCCGAGCACCATCCCGGGCCGATCCGCTCAACTGGCTGCGTGCCGCGGCGTCGTGGCCGCCATCCGACACGTACCAGTCGCCGACGTCCGTCACTGCGTCGACCGTCGTGCTGATCGGCCTGCCCAGGCCTCCTCCCGCCGGTTCACCCTCCGACTCCCGGCCCGCCCGTGGCTCATCGCGTCAGGGCGCCTACCCGGGCAGGCCGTCGCCGAACGCGCCGACGCGCTCGAGCACGATCTCCG
>DATHTC010000289.1:0-8509 GCA_035463735.1 Gaiellaceae bacterium
GGCGACGGCCATCCCGGGATCGTATCCTCCGCCGCCGTGGGAACCCTCGCGGCGGTGACGGCGCTCGCGGCGCTCCTCGGCGCGGTGGACGCCGAGGTCGGCTCGCTGACGCCGCGACAGAAGGCCGCACTGGTCGTCGTCTCGGGCCTGCCGGCGCCGCCGGGCGTGGGCGGCGTCTTCGTGCGCAGCGAGCGCGATCCGAGGCCACCGGGCGCGCTCGTGTTCACCGACCAGGAGGGCGGGCTCGTGAAGGACCTGCCGTCGCTGCCGCCCTGGCGCGCGGCGTCGGGCTACGCGTCGGCGGCGCAGGCGCGGGCGGCGGGGCGCGAGACGGGGCGCGCGTTGCGTCGCGCGGGCGTCCACGTCGACCTCGCGCCGGTGCTCGACGCGCCCTCTGGCCCGCTCGGGTCGCGCCACTTCCAGGCACCGTCGCTCGGGGTCGCGTTCGGCCGCGGCCTGCTCGACGGCGGGGCGGGGGCCTGCGCGAAGCACTTCCCCGGGCTCGGCAGCGCGCCGGTGTCGACGGACGAGCGGGTGCACGTGACGGCGCGAGTGACGCAGGCGGAGCTCGCCGGCTTCCGTGCCGCCGTCCGTGCCGGGTTCCCGTGCGTGATGGTCGGCCACGCCTTCTACGGGTCGCTCGGCTCCTTCCGCGCCACGCTCGAGCCGGCGACGTACCGGCTGCTCCGCTCGCTCGGCTTCCGCGGGGTCGCGATCACGGACTCGATGAACATCGTCCGGAACACGCCGTGGTACTGGCCGACGCGCGCGATTCGTGCGGGCGCCGACATGCTGCTCTACACGCACCCGGCGTACGCGCGGCGCGCGATCGAGGCGCTCGTCCCGCTGGCGCGTCGCGGCGAGCTCGACGCGAAGGTCGCGCGTGTCCTCCGCCTCCGGCGCGAGTACGACGTGGGCTAGGAGGCGAGCTCGGCGAGCGCGCCGGCGAGTCGTACGAGTCCCGCTCCCGCCGCGACCGCGATCACGGCCGTTCCGGCGATGCGGATGCCGCGCCGGCGGAGGAGGGCCGGCTCCCGCGGCGCAAGCCGGTCGACGACGGCGCCGAGTCCGGCGCCGTAGAGCACGGGGCACGCGAGGAGCATCGCCACGGCGAGCGCGTCGCCGTCCAGGAGCGCGAAGTCGAGGTTGTCGCCGTCCACGAGCGTGGGAGTGCCCAGCGCGGCGGCGAGCAGTGCGCCGTAGAGGAGCCCGCGCGGCGCGCCGTGCCAGGGAAGCCAGCTCCGGACGACGCCGTATGCGAGCCCGAACAGGATCCCCGCCACCGCGCCCGCGACGAGGATGAACAGCGTTCCCTCGAGCGTGATCTCGCCGACGAGGTTGCCGTTCGCCGTGAAGACGAAGGTGTCGGGGTTCAGCAGCGCGACCACGCGCATCGCGAGGCGGAGGCCGCCGCCGAGCGCGACCAGGCCGACGAGGAAGCCGACGGCGGCGCACGCGAGCGGGAGGCGCGTGCGGCGGATGGTCGGGGCCGCGAGCGCGGACACGGCACGAGGATACGACGGGAGAACGGACAAGTAACAGACTGTCACTTCCTCGCTTTCGAACGAGGTCGGGCGGCCCAGCGTATGCCCCGCCGTCGCCGCCGGTGCGCCGAGTACGGCGCGAAACCGACATAGCAACAGACTGTTACTTGTCCGGTTCTAGGTCGTACGGAGCGCGGCGGTTGCGACCGTCCGGCCGCGGTCGGTGAGGGCGAGGCTGCCGTTCCGGCGGTCGACGAGACCGCGGCGGGCGGCGCTGCGGACGATGCGATCGGCGAAGCCGGGATCCCACCGCAGCGCGTCGCGCAGGTGCTCGACGCGGCTCTCGGATGCCTCCTCCGGACGGCCCTCGTGGTGCAGGAGGTGGATCGCGAGCATCGTCTCGGCGAAGCGGACGCGCTGGCGGGCGTGGCGGCGCGTGACGGCGACGAGGCCGCGGCCCGGCGCGAGCAGGAAGGCGAGCGCGAACTCGACACCGGCGGCCGACGCCACCATCCCGGCGATCGAGGCGTCGACCCAGTGCGCGGCCCAGTAGCCGGCGACCGCGGCCAGCGCGCCGGCGCCGGCGGCGAGTGCCACCATCGTCGCGAGCCGGTCGGTGAGCAGGTACGCCGTCGCCGGTGGGCCGATCATGAGCGCGACCACGAGGATCGAGCCGACGGCGTTGAACGCGCCGACCGCCGTCACCGAGACGAGCGCCATCAGCCCGTAGTGGAGCGCCGCGGGCGGGAAGCCGAGCGCGCGCGCCAGGGCCGAGTCGAACGTGGCCAGCTTCAGCTCCTTCCAGAAGAGCAGGATCGCGGCCGTGTTCACGACGAGGATCGCGCCCATCACCGCGAGCGAGCGCGGCCCCAGGTCCCAGCCGGCGACCACGAGCCGGTCGAGCGGCGCGAACGCGAGGTCGCCGAGAAGGACGGCGTCGGTGTCGAGGTGCACGTCGCCCGCGTAGCGCGAGACGAGGATCACGCCGAGCGAGAAGAGCGCCGGGAAGACGAGCCCGATCGCGGCGTCCTCCTTGACGAGCCCGGTCGACTTGATCGCCTCGACCAGGACGACGGTCAGGATCCCCGTCAGCGCCGCGCCGAGGACGAGCAGCGGCGAGGTCAGGCTCTCCACGAGGAAGAACGCGACGACGATCCCGAGCAGCACCGAGTGGCTGATCGCGTCGCTCACCATCGCCGTCCGCCGGAGGACGAGGAAGCAGCCGGGAAGGGCGCACGCGACCGCGGTCACGACGGCGACGGCCTGGATCTCGAGCTGCGCCTCGGTCACGAGCAGGGGCGTCACCGCCCGGCCTCCTGCCGGCGCGCTTCCTCGCGGCCGGCGTCGGTGAGCGCCCACTCGCCGTCGCCCACGCGCGCCGCCCACCCGCGCCGCTCCAGCTCGGCGAGCGAGCGGTCGACGCTGCCGCCCGCGGCGAGCCCGAGCACGGCCGCCGAGTGGCCGTGGCTCGGGTCGCCGTGCGCGCGCGCCAGCTCGTCGAGCCCCCCGAGGACGGCGTCGAGCCGCAGCCGGGCAGCGCGCCTCCGTTCCGCGACGCGCGCCCACACGAGGCCGCGGCGCGGGGCGAAGAGGAAGGAGAAGGCGACGAGCGCCGTCAGCGCGAGCACGATCGTCGGGCCCGTCGGCATCCGTGCCGCCTGCGCCGACACCAGCGCTCCCACCGCGCCGCCGAGGGCGCCGATGCCCGCCGCCGCGGCCGTCATCACCCCGAGCCGGTCGGTCCACTGCCGCGCCGCCGCCGCCGGGGCGACGACCATCGCGCTCATCAGCACCACGCCGACGAGCTGGAGCCCGATCGCGATCGCGACCACGAGCAGCGCGGTCACGAGCACCTCGAGTCCCCGCATCCGCAGCCCGAGCGTGGCGCCGAAGTCCGGGTCGAAGCAGAGCAGCTTGAGCTCCTTCCAGAACGAGAGCGCAACGAGCAGGGCACCGCCTCCGAGCGCCGCCATCACCACGAGATCGCGCTCCACGAGCGCGGCCGCCTGCCCGAACAGGTACGTGTCGAGCCCGGCCTGGGACGCATCCGGGCGCGACTGGAGCCACGTGAGCAGGACGAGGCCGACGCCGAAGAAGACGGAGAGCACGAGCCCGAGCGCCGCGTCGTCCTTCACGCGCGTCGTCCGCACGATCGCGAGCACCACGAGGGTCGCCGCGAACCCCGCGAGCGCGGCGCCGACGGTGAGCACGAGCGAGCCCTTCTGGCCCGTGACGACGTACGCGAGCGCGATCCCCGGCAGCGCGGCGTGCGAGATCGCGTCGCCGAGCAGCGCCCGGCGCCGGAGGACGGCGAACGTGCCGAGGGAGCCGGAGACGACGCCGAGCAGGACGGCGCCGAGGAGGACGGTGCGGAGCGTGTAGTCGGTGAAGAGCTCGGTCACTCCGGCCGGCCGTTCGCCGCGAAGGCGGAGCGGGCGCCGTACGCGGTGCGCAGGTGCTCCTCGGTGAACGCCTCCGCGACCGGCCCGCTCGCGACCCGGCGCACGTTCAGCAGCGTCACCTCGTCGAAGTACTCGGGGACGGTCTGGAGGTCGTGGTGGACGGCGACGACGGTGCGGCCGTCCTCGCGCAGGCGCCGCAGCAGGTCGACGATCGCGCGCTCCGTGACCGCGTCGACGCCCTGGAAGGGCTCGTCCATCAGGTAGACGCGCGCGTCCTGGACGAGCGCCCGGGCGAGGAACACGCGCTGCTGCTGGCCGCCGGAGAGCTGGCTGATCTGTCGGCCCGCGAACGCCGCCATGCCGACCTGCTCCAGCGCCGCGGTCGCCGCCTCGCGCTCGGCGCGGCCGGGGCGGCGCAGCCAGCCGAGCGCGCCGTAGCGGCCCATCGTGACGACGTCGAGGACGCTCGTGGGGAAGTCCCAGTCCACGCTCCCGCGCTGCGGCACGTACGCGACGAGTCGGCGCTGCTCCTCGTACGGTCGTCCGAACACCTCGACGCGCCCGGCGGCGGGCCGAACGAGCCCGAGGACGGCGCGGATCAGGGTCGTCTTGCCGGCGCCGTTCGGGCCGACGATCGCCATCAGCGTCCCCTTCGACACGGTCACGTCGACGTCCCAGAGCGCCGGCCGCTCGCCGTAGGCGACGGTGAGGTCTTCGACGCGGATCGCGGGAGCCTCGCTCACGACAGCCCGTCCACGATCGCCCGCACGTTGTGGCGGACCATCCCGGGGTACGTCCCCTCCGGGGTGCCCGGCTCGCCCATCGCGTCCGAGTACAGCTGCTCGCCGACCTCCACGTCGAAGCCGCGGGAGCGAACCGCGGCGCGGACGGCGTCGATCGCCCGCGGGGACACGGACGACTCGACGAAGAGCGAGGGGATCTGCCGGTCGGCGATGAACTCCGCCAGCTCCTGCACGTCCTGCGCGCCCGCCTCCGTCGCGGTCGAGATCCCCTGGAGCCCGCGCACCTCGAAGCCGTAGCGGCGGCCGAAGTAGCCGAAGGCGTCGTGCGCGGTGACGAGGACGCGGCGCTCCGCGGGGACCCGCCTCGCCTGCGCCGTCACCCACGTGTGCAGACGCCGGAGCTCGGCGGCGTAGCGGGCGGCGTTGCGTCGGTACGTCGCCGCGCCGGCCGGGTCGTGTTCCGCCAGGATCCGGCCCGTCTGCTCGACCGCGAGCGCCCACAGGTCGACGTCGAACCAGACGTGCGGGTCGTACTGCCCCTGGAACTGCGGCGGGGAAAGCAGGCGCGAGCGCGGGATCGAGTCGGTGATTGCGGCCGCGCGGGCATCCAGCCGCTCGAGCACGTCGCCGAGCTTCGCCTCGAGGTGCAGCCCGTTGAAGAGCACGAGGTCGGCGCCGACGAGCGCCTCGACGTCGCCTTCGCTGGCCTTGTAGAGGTGCGGGTCGATGCCCGGCCCCATCAGCGCCTCGACGCGCACGCGGTCGCCGCCGACGCGGGCCGCGGCGTCCGCGACCATGCCCGTCGTCGCCACGAGCCGGAGCGGGAGCTCCCGCGGACCCCCGGCCGCCTCGTCCTGGACACGACCGCACCCCACGAGCAGCGGGAGGGCGGCCGCCGCCGCGGCGGCGAGCACGACGATTTTAGGCATGCCTAAATCATGCCACGCGGACGCAGGCGGCCGCTACGCGCGCGCCGCCGCCAGGACGCCGACGCCGGCGCGCTCGAGCTCGACGTCCGTCAGCTCCCAGCCGCGGCGGACGAGGGAGAGCTTGTCCTCCTCCGTCCAGGGGAGCGCCGCGCGGTACCGCGGCTCCAGGCTGACCTCGCCGACGGCAGCGCGGACCGTGATCCGCGGGACCACGCGGTCGTGCCCGAACGGGAACCTGGAGTCGGCGAAGCGGTCGGCGACGGCCGCGGCGAGGCGCTCGCGCTCGTGGGGGTCCGAGACGACGCGCCGAATCGCGTCGTCGACGTCCGCGCGCAGCCGGCGGAGCTCCAGGATCGCGGCGTCCTTCTCGTCCGCCGAGCGCTCCTCGAGCACGGTGTTGCGCAGGACGACGATCCGCATCAGCCGCGTGATCATGTCGAGCAGGTGCGCCGGCTCCCCGCGCTGCTCGCGCTCCTCCGCCAGTTTCAGCTCCTGGATCAGCGCCCGCACCGGCGGCACGCGGCCGAACCGTCGCAGCCGGCGGCGGATGGTCGCGAGCGGCGTGCCGTCGAGCGGCGCATAGCGGGCCAGGTAGCGGAACGCGACGATCAGCTCGACCTCGGGCCGGTGGTACGCGTGCGCGAGCGGGTAGTTGCGGGACCAGGCGCCGTCGGTCGCGATCCGGTCGCCGACGCGCATCGGCATGACGAGCGTCGAGACGGCCGCGGAGGCGAGAATCGCCTGCGCCATCTCGCGCGGGTCGGTCGAGCGCGACGAGTAGACCAGCTCGTAGTCCTGCGGGTCCTCGCCGCCCGTGGTGTCGGTGACGTCGGTCGCGCAGACGACGAGCTCCACCGGGCTGTCCGCGAGCTCGCGCGCGACCTCCTGCATGTGGCCGATCCGCTCGTCGACGGTCTGCGGGAGCGCGTACTCGTGCGTGCCGAGGAGGGGCAGCCGCCACAGGCGGTTGGGACGGAACGCGTCCGGGCCCTGCAGGTCGAGGAGGAAGCGCTCGAGCTCGTCGAGGCGGTCGAGCGCGGCCATCGTCCCCGACAGCGCCCCGGCCGAGGTGCCGAAGATCCAGCCGATTCGCGGCCAGAGCGGACTCTCCCGCACGCGCCGGAGGAACCCCAGCTCCATCATCACGCCGTTGATGCTCCCGCCCGAGAGGACGAGCGCAACGTCCCGCTTCACACCCTCACCATAGCCGTGTACAGTCTTGACTGACTAGTCAATCGAACAGCTCAGGAGCAGGAAATGGCCACGATCGAGCAGGCGGTCGCGGGGATCTCGTTCGCGCTGACCGAGGAGCAGAAGGAGCTCCGCGCGCTGGCGCGCGAGTTCGCGGAGAAGGAGATCCGGCCGAAGGCGGCCGAGTACGACGAGCGGTCGACGCACCCGGCCGACGTGATCGCGAAGGCGCACGAGGTCGGGCTGATGAACGTCCACGTGCCCGAGGAGTACGGCGGCCCGGGGCTCCCGGGCTTCGACGGCATGCTCATCGGCGAGGAGCTCAACTGGGGCTGCTCCGGGATGGGCACGGCGATCCTGGCGAATACGCTCGGCGCCGGCCCCGTGCTGATCGCCGGCACCGACGACCAGAAGCGGCAGTGGCTGCCGCCGCTCCTGGAGGAGCCGATCCTGTGCTCGTTCGGCCTCACCGAGCCCGACGCCGGCTCCGACGTCGCGCGGATCAAGACCACGGCCGTGCGCCGGGGCGACGAGTACGTTCTCAACGGCTCGAAGACCTTCATCACCAACGCGGGACACGCGGCGTGGACGGTCGTGTTCGCGAAGACGGACCCCGCCCAGGGCCACAAGGGCCTGTCGGCGTTCGTGGTTCCCATGGACGCCGAGGGCGTCGTGATCGAGCAGCACCTCGACAAGATGGGCCAGCGCTCGACCGACACCTCCGCGTTCTCGCTCTCCGACGTCGTCGTCCCGGCCGCGAGCCGGCTCGGGGAGGAGGGCGACGGGTTCAAGATCGCGATGCAGACGCTCGACCTGACCCGGCCGGGCACGGCCGCCGGCGCCGTGGGCGTCGCGCAGGCCGCGTTCGAGCTGGCGAAGGCGTACGCCGTGGAGCGCGTCACCTTCGACGTGCCGATCGCGATGCACCAGGGCGTCAACTTCCTCATCGCGGACATGGCCACCGAGATCGAGGCAGCTCGCCTGCTCGTGTGGCAGGCGGCCTGGATGCTCGACAGCGGCTACGGCCGCAAGGCGACGCTCTACTCCTCGTTCGCGAAGCGCTTTGCCGCCGACACGGCGATGAAGGTGACGACCGACGCAGTGCAGGTCTTCGGCGGATACGGCTACATCAAGGAGTACCCGGTCGAGAAGCTGATGCGCGACGCGAAGCTGTTCCAGATCTACGAGGGCACGTCGCAGATCCAGCGGCTCGTGATCGCGAAGGAGCTGTTCCTGCCGAAGTCCGACTGACGTCGGTTACGTCGCCAGCTCGCGCTGGAACGGCGGCAGGAAACTCGGCGAGAAGCGGACGTCGCCGAGCCACGCGGCGACCCGGGCCGCCTCGGCCTCGACCGCGGCGGCCGCGTCCGCGCCCACGTCCTCGAGCAGCCGGTACGCGATCTCGCCGTCGCGCCGCTGGCTCCAGCCGCCGACGACCCGGCCGTCCCACCAGACGGTCGGCCCCGCGTTGCCGTTGCTGTCGAACAGGACCCCGGCGTGGGGGCCGAGGTACCAGTCCCGCTCCTTCCACCCCATCGTGGTCGGGTCGAGCGTCGGCAGGAGCGCCGCCCACGGCTGCGGGGCGCCGACGGGCTCGACGTCGTCGGCGAGCACGACGCCGGTGACGCCGCCGAGCTCGACCGTCTCGTGCGGCACCGCGGCGAGCGCGGCGCGCGTCTCCCGCGCGGTCCAGCCGCTCCACCAGCGGAGATCCGTCTCGGTCGCGGGGCCGAAGGCGGCGAGCCAGAGCCGGAGCAGCG
>DATHTC010000290.1:0-2585 GCA_035463735.1 Gaiellaceae bacterium
CAGATCGTCCGCGAGAAGCTGGCGTAGCGGCTCGGACGACGTGCGAGCGCACGGTGGCGCGCCGCCCCGCTCGTTCGGGCAACCCCCGAGAGGGACGCAAGGCCCCCTACCGGAATCGTCGCAGGCGCGGACGCACCCGTCTGTGCCCGAAGTGCGCCGATTCGCCACGGCCTCCGGCGAGGCACCTCCTACACTGAGCCCGTGACGTCCCAGACGCTCGACATCCCGAACGAGGTCGCCGCGGAGCTCGCGACGGTGGGCGACGGCGTGCTCGACTCGCTGCGCGACCGGCTGAACATCACCATTCGCATGCGCGGCAACCAGCTGACGCTCGAGGGCGAGGACCACGAGGTCGAGCAGGCGCGCGCGGTCGTTGACGAGCTCGTCGAGCTGGTCGAGGGCGGCCACGACATCGGCCCCGGGACGGTCGACGCCGTCGTCGGCGCGCTCGACGAGGCCGAGGACATCCGCGAGGTGTTCGACGACGTCGTCTGGCGGCACCGCGGCAAGAAGATCGCGCCGAAGACGGTCACGCAGAAGCGCTACGTCGACGCGATCCGCGAGTCGACGGTCACGTTCGCGATCGGCCCGGCCGGCACCGGCAAGACGTATCTCGCCATCGCGCTCGCCGTGCACGCGCTCGCGGAGCGCCAGGTCGGCCGCATCATCCTCACGCGCCCCGCGGTCGAGGCGGGGGAGCGGCTCGGCTTTCTCCCGGGCGACGTGCTCGCGAAGGTCGACCCGTACATGCGGCCGCTGTTCGACGCGCTCTACGACATGATGGATCCCGAGAAGCTGAGCGCCTACATGGAGCGCGGCACGGTCGAGGTCGCGCCGCTCGCGTTCATGCGCGGCCGCACGCTGAACGACAGCTTCATCATCCTCGACGAGGCGCAGAACACGTCGCCCGAGCAGATGCAGATGTTCCTCACGCGGCTCGGCTTCGGCTCGAAGGTCGTGGTCACGGGCGACGTGACGCAGATCGACCTCCCGCGCGAGCAGGCGTCGGGGTTGATCGCCGTGCAGCGGATCCTCGGCGGGATCGACGGGATCGGCTTCGTCCGCTTCTCCCACAACGACGTCGTCCGCCACAAGCTCGTGCAGCGGATCGTCGAGGCGTACAAGCGCCACGCCGAGGAGACCGGCACGGAGCGCGCGCGGTAGCGGCCGCCGTGATCGCCGTGGAGGTGGAGAACCGGAGCGGGGCGCCGGTCGACGAGGCCGGGGCGGCCGCGCTCGCACGCCGCGTGCTGGAGGCCGAGGGGCTCGACGACGCGGAGCTCGGAATCGCGTTCGTGCGGCCCGACGAGAGCCGCGCGCTCAAGCGCGAGCACCTCGGCGTCGACGAGGCGACCGACGTGCTCTCCTTCCCGATCGACGGACGCGACGAGCTCCCGCCCGGGGTGCCGCGACAGCTCGGCGACGTCGTCCTGTGCCCCGAGGTGGTCGGCGACGCGGGGAAGCTGCCGCTCGTCCACGGGCTGCTCCACCTGCTCGGCTACGACCACGGGCCCGAGATGGACGCGCGCGAGGCCGCGCTCGCCTGATGGCGGTCCGCCGGCTCCGGCCCGGACGCGCGCCGAGCCTGCTCGACAGCTTCAACTTCGCCTTCGAGGGGATCATCCACGTGCTCCGCACGCAGCGGAACATGCGGATCCACTTCATGGTCGCGGCGGGCGTGCTGATCGCCGCGGTGGCGATCGGCGTGGCGCGGATGGAGCTGATCGCGCTGCTGCTCGCGATCGCCTTCGTGCTCATCGCGGAGATGATCAACACGGCGATCGAGGGCGCCGTCGACGTCTCGACCACCTCCTTCGACCCGAACGCGAAGCTCGCGAAGGACATCGCCGCCGGGGCGGTGCTGATCGCGACGGTGACCGCCGTCGCCGTCGGCTACCTCGTCTTCTCGGAGCGCATCGCCGACCGGAGCTCGCGCCTCCTCGAACGGCTCTCGAACGCGCCGGCGGAGCTGACCCTCGTCGTGCTCGTGCTCACGGTGATCGCGGTGATCGCGACGAAGGCGTTCATGGGCAGCGGCACGCCGCTCCGCGGCGGCTTCCCGTCGGGCCACGCGGGCCTCGCCTTCGCGGGCTGGATGGCGATCACCCTGCTCGTCGACGAGCAGCGCTTCTTCGTCTCGTCGGTCGCGTTCGTGCTCGCGCTGCTCGTCGCGCAGACGCGCGTCGAGGCAGGGATCCACTCGGCGCTCGAGGTCTTCTGGGGCGCGCTGCTGGGCTCGCTCACCGCGCTCGTCGTGATCCAGGTGTTCGCGTAGTGGACGTCCTCGCCGAGCAGCGCCGCTACTACGCGGCGCGCGCCCCCGAGTACGACGACTGGTGGCACCGCCGCGGGCGGTACGACCTCGGCGAGGAGGGGAACGCCCGGTGGGCGGCCGACGTCGCCGAGGTGGAGCGCGCGCTCGACGCGCTGCGGCCGTTCGGCGACGTGCTCGAGCTCGCGGCGGGAACCGGCACCTGGACCGGACGTCTGGCCGCGGGGGCGCGGCGGGTGGTCGCGGTCGACGCGAGCGAGGAGGTGCTCTCCGTCAACCGCCGCCGCACGCCCGCGTCCGTCGAGTACGTCGT
>DATHTC010000291.1:0-7616 GCA_035463735.1 Gaiellaceae bacterium
AGCGAGAGCGACACGAGCCGCTGCTGCGCGCCGTCGTGGAGGTTGCGCTCGAGGCGACGCCGCGCGTCGTCGGCAGCCTGCACGATGCGGGCGCGCGACGCCGACAGCTCCTCCTGCTGGCGCTGGCGGTGCGTGATGTCCTGGGCCGCGAGGAGGACGCGCGGCAGGCCGTCCTCTTCCGGCAGCGGCGTGATGCCCCACTCGACGACGAGCTCCTCGCCGACCGCGGTCTGCCACGTCGCCTCGCGCTCGCCCGCGCCGGGAGCGGCCGCGAGCAGGCGGAACTGGCGCCGCGTCGCCTCGCGGTCCTCGGGCTTGACGAAGATGTCCCAGAACGGCCGCCCGGCGACGCGCGCGTCCTGGTCGACGTAGCCGGTCAGCTCCACCCCGCGGCGGTTGACGCGCAGGATCGCGCCGTCGCCGTCGAGGAGGACGAGGATGCTCGGGGCGCTGTTCACGATCCGGTCGGTGAGGTCTCGCTCGCGCTCGAGCTCGCCCAGGCGCTCCTCGAGCTGGCGGTGGAGGGCGAGCAGCTCGTCCTCCTGCTGCCGGCGCTCGGTGAAGTCGCGGACGATGAGCAGGAACTCGTCGTCGTCGACGCGCGCGACGCGTCCCTCGAACCGACGCCGCACCCCGCCGAGCGCGAGCTCGTACTCGATGGGCTCGGGCCGGCCGCCGTCGAGGGCGCGGTGGCCGCACGACATGATCTGCGCCGCCACGTCCGGCGGGAGGACGTCGACCACCCGCCGTCCCATGAACTCCTCCGGCGCGAGGATCAGCAGCTCGGGGTCGTCGGCCTTGTAGCCGCGGTAGACGCCCTCGCGGTCGATGCGGAACATGAGGTCGGGGATCGCGTCGAGCAGCGCGCGCGTGCGAGCCTCGCTGCGCTCGAGCGCGTCCTCGCGGCGGCGGCGCTGCGTGAAGTCGCGGACGATGAGGATGAACTCGTCCTCGCCGCTCGCGACGACGCGCCCCTCGTAGTGCCGCAGCTCGCCCGAGAAGTCCAGCTCGTACTCGACCGTCTGCACCTCGTTCGTGGCGAGCGCGCGGGCGCCGGCGCGCATGATCTGGTCGGACACCGGCCCCGGGAGGCGCTCCGCGACGCGGCGGCCGACGACCTCGAGGTCGTAGAGGTCGCGCGTGCTCTCGGCCTTGAAGTCGAGGTAGGTACCGTCGCGGGCGATCCGGAACATGAGGTCCGGGATCGCGTCCAGCAGCGCCCGCGTCCGCAGCTCGCTCCGCTGCAGCTCATCGAACCGCCACTCGTTCTCGATCGTCATCCCCGCCGCCGCTGCGACGGCGTCGAGGAGCTCACGGTTCTCGAGCAGCGAGACGTCATGGATCATCGCTGCCACGATCCTCCCTTGCCGCTCCACCGGGGTCGCCCAGCGCGGCCCGCCGGGCTCGGGCTCCGGCAGCGGGTGGCCGAGCCGGTCGACGTAGCGGCCGCCCTCGTCGTCCCAGCGCGCGAGCGTGAGCGTCGGGTCGCGGAGGACGCGCCGGAGCGCGTCCTCGAGCCCCGCGGGCTCCCCCTCGCCCAGCTCGAGCACGAGCTGGCTCACGGCCGCCCGCGAGAGCCGGCGCTCGAGGACGCTGTAGAGGAACGCGAGCGGGACGAGCAGGAAGGCGGCGGTCGTCGCCCACCCGAGGACCTCCAGCAGCCGGTCCGAGATCCAGCTGAGGGCGAACGCCGCGGTCAGCAGGGCGAAGGCGATTCCGGAAGCGCCGTAGACGGGCGCGAGCAGGCGCCGCTGCGCAGGCGTGGCGGCGCGGAAGCGGCCGAGGAGGACGGCGCCGGACGCAACCGTCACGGCGATCCCGAGCGTGTGCGTGACGGCGAGGACGCCGTCGGCGGCCGCCTCGCCCTCCACCACCTGCAGCTCGTTCGCCGGGCACCGCGCGCCGTCGTCGCACCCGAGCGCCTCGGCGTCCGCGAACAGGAGGAACGCGAGCTGGCCGAACGTCACGAGCGCGAACGCCGCCGCCGCCAGCACCTTCGCCGGCCACCCCTCGAGGCGGCCGGACGGGTACGCGAGGACGAGGAGGAGGAAGAAGGCGTACGGCAGCGAGCCGAGCGCCATCCCGATCGTGAAGACGGTCGAGTCGTCCGCGTAGGCGAGCGAGCCGAGGAACCACGTGAAGCCGACGAGGATCATCAGCCGGCCGATGCGGTAGTCGGGGCGCCGCGCCCACGCCACGAGTCCGGCGGCGACGAACGCGAGCCCGACCGACCCGTCGAGCGGGCTCGACACGAGCGGGCTCGCGCTGTGGTCGCTGGTCGCCACGAGCACGAGCGCGCCCGCCGCGAGCAGCAGCGCGAGCGTCCACACCGACACGGCCGTGCGCATCGTCACCGTGCGGAAGGTATCCCGGCGTCCCGCGGCGCCGCTCCGTGCCGCGCCGGCTGCCGTCACCCGAGCAGGTCCGCGAGGACGGGGCCACACAGCTCCGCCTTCGCGATGAACCCCGCCGCGCCCGACTCCTCGATCTTCGAGCCGTAGTCGGCGCGGTCGCGGCTCGAGACGAGCACGACCCTGGGGCCGCCGTTGCCGCTCAGCCGGGAGGCGACCTCGAAGCCGTCGATATCCGGCAGCTGCACGTCCAGGAGCACGACGTCCGGCTCGAGCTCCGCCGCCCGCTCGAGGGCCGAGCCGCCGTCCTCCGCCTCGCCCACGACGTCGAACCCCTCCGCCTCCAGCAGCACCCGCGCGCTCGCTCGGAAGCTGGGGTGGTCGTCGACGATCAGGATGCGTGCGGTCACAAGAGTCATCCTCGTCAAGCGCTTTCGCCTGCCGTATACGGCTAGCCGCACTCTTTGCCCGCAGCGCCCCCGTCTTACGCCTGGGCGGCGTCCCGCCCGCGTCCGTCGCCGCGTGCCTGGAGCGCCTGCACCGCCTTCACCGCCAGCCACAGCTCCATGCGCTCCGACGGGCGGTCGGGGTGGCGCCCGGTCTGCTCCTCGAGCCGCTCCATCCGGTAGCGGAGCGTGTGCCGGTGGACGCCGAGCCGGTCGGCGGCGTCGCTCCAGCGGCAGCCGGCGTCGAGCAGCGTGCGCAGCGACTCGACGAGCGGCCCCGAGCGTGCGACGGGGCCGAGGACACGGTCGACGAACGCCTCGAGCGTGGCGTCGGGGAGGCCGAGGAGGAGCTCGAGGGAGCCGAGGTCGCGGTACGACGCGATCTGACCCACGCCCGCGTCGATCGCCGCGCGCGCCTCGAGCAGGCTCCGGCCGAGCCCGCGCCCCGTGCCGGGGCGGCCGACGCCGACGCGGGCGTCCGGCTCCGCCGCGACGAGCGCCTCCGCGAGCGCGAGCGCCTCGTCCTCGCCGGCCGCCTCGAGCAGGAAGGCCGCGCGGTCGCGGCGCGCCGCCGACAGGTAGGAGATCGAGCGCGTGTCGAGGGCGCGGGCGACCGCCGCACGGAGCTGCTCGGTGGAGCCGCCGGCCCCGGGGACGGCGAGCAGCGCGGCGTAACGGCGCCCGGGGTCGAGCCCGAAGGCCGAGATCCGGCGCGCGACGTCGCGCTCGTCGAGGCGGTCGTGCTCGAGGTCCTCGAGCAGGTCGCCGGCGAGCCTGAGCTCGGCCGCCGACACCGCGCGGCGTCGCGACAGCTCGAACGCGAGTGCCGTCCGCCCGTGGTTGAGCACGAGGCGGTCGTACTCGGACAGCGTCCCGCGCTCGGTCGCGACGCGCAGGACGGCGGAGTCCCCGTGGGAGACGACGGGCAGCTCGAGCGCGCCGTCGAACGAGAGCCTGCGGCCGGAGTGGCGCTCGCCGACGACGCGCCCGCTCTCGTCGGCGAGGGCGAGCGAGCACCGCAGCCGCTCGCAGAGGATCGCGAGCAGCGCCTGGACCCCGCGCCCGTCCAGCACCGCCTGCGCGAGCCGCTCCTGCACCTCGAGCGCCTGCGTCACGCGCTCGAGCTCCTCGTTCGCCAGGTGCGTGAACGCGGCCTTCGTCAGCGCGATGAAGGGCGTGTCGTACGGGACGGCGATGACGGGGAAGCCGCGGCGGTTGGCCTCCTCGACGACCGGCGCGGGCACGTCGGCGAAGCCGAACCCGAGGCCGAAGCAGAGGCCGGCGAGGCCGTGCTCGGCGAGCCGCCGGAGGTACGCCCGCTGGCTGGAGCCGAGGTCGCCCACGCCGAGGCCCGTCGTCAGCAGCAGCTCGCCGCCCTCGAGCCACGGGGTCGGGTCCGCCAGCTCGGACACGTGGAGCCAGCGGATCTCGTTCCCGAGCCCCTCGGAGCCCGCGGCGACCGCGAGGGAGAGGCCGGGGAGCTCGGCGATGTCGCGGACGGTCAGCACGAGGCGGCCCTGGAGTTCGACATCGCGGCCAACCGTAGCCCGGGCTAACTGCGAGGGCAAGCGATGTATGTGGCAGACGATTTCGCCACTGCGTCCAAAGCAAGCCTTGCCGTTTGACCAAAGCGGCCGTTGTGACGGCCGCTTTGGCCGCGGGAGAATCGCCGGGATGTCCCTCCGGGAGCAGACGGCGTCGGCCCGCGTGCTCGAGGCCCGCGCGCGCTGGGTCGCCCGCGGCGTGTCGACGCCGAGGCTCGTGGTCGAGCGGGCGCACGGGGCGACGATCGTGGACGTGGACGGCCGGGAATACGTCGACTTCGCCGGGGGGATCGGCTGCCACAACGCCGGGCACGGCTACGAGCCGGTCGCCGCGGCCATCCACCGGCAGGTCGACCGCTACCTGCACCAGTGCTTCATGGTCGGCGTCTACGAGCCGTACGTGGAGGTCTGTCGCAGGCTCGGCGAGCGCTCGCCGTGCGCGGGCGAGGAGCAGAAGAGCCTGCTCGTGAACTCCGGCGCCGAGGCGGTCGAGAACGCCGTCAAGGTCGCGCGCGCGGCCACGGGGCGACCTGCCGTCGTCGTGTTCGAGAACGCGTTCCACGGCCGGACGCTGCTGACGATGACGATGACGCACAAGCTCGTGTACCGGCGCGGCTTCGGGCCCTACGCGCCCGAGGTCTACCGCGTGCCGGCGCCGTACCCGTACCGCGGGATCACGTCGGACGACTCGATCGCCGCGCTCGAGCGCCTGTTCGTCGCCGAGGTCGACCCGGCCTCGGTCGCCTGCGTCGTGCTCGAGCCGGTGCAGGGCGAGGGCGGGTTCGTGACCATGCCGCCGGACTTCCCGGGCCGGCTCGCCGAGCTCTGCGCGCGTCACGGGATCCTCTACGTCGACGACGAGGTGCAGACGGGCGTCGGCCGAACCGGGCCGCTGTGGGCGATCGAGCACTACCGGACGGCGGACGGCGCGCCCGTGCAGCCGGACCTGCTCGTCTCCGGGAAGTCGCTCGGCGGCGGCCTCCCGCTCGCCGCGCTCACGGGCCGCGCGGAGCTGATGGACGCGCCGGCTCCCGGCGGGCTCGGCGGCACGTTCGGCGGCAACCCCGTCTCCTGCGCCGCGGCGCTCGCCGTCCTCGACGTCGTCGACTCGGACGAGTTCATCGCCCGCTCCGCGGAGATCGCGTCGCGGATCCGCGGCCGCCTCGACGCGCTCGCGGCCGCGCACCCGAACGTGGGGGAAGTGCGGGGTCTCGGCCCGATGCTGGCGCTCGAGCTCGTCGAGGACCGGGAGACGCGCGCGCCGGCGTCCGCGCTCGCGGCAGCAACGGTCTCCGCCGCCTTCGACCGCGGGCTCGTCCTCCTCGGGTGCGGCCTCCACGGCAACGTGATCCGGATCCTCGTCCCGCTGGTCGTCACGGACGAGGAGCTCGAGCGGGGCCTGGACGTCCTCGAGGAGTCGCTGAGTGCAGGTGCGTGAGGGCCCCCGGAGCGCCGACGCCGAGGCGTCCCCGCTCGAGGCCTTTGCGGTTCGCGGGCGCGGGCTCGTGAAGCGCTTCGGGGACGTCGTCGCCGTCGCGGGCGTCGACCTCGACATCCGCGAGGGGGAGTTCTTCTCCCTGCTGGGCCCGTCGGGGTCGGGGAAGACGACGATGCTGCGGCTCGTCGCCGGCTTCGAGCTCCCGGACGAGGGCCGGATCGAGCTCGGAGGCCGCGACGTCACGCGCGTGCCGCCGTTCGACCGCGACGTCAACACCGTGTTCCAGGACTACGCCCTGTTCCCGCACATGTCCGTGGCGCAGAACGTCGAGTACGGGCTGCGCATCCGCCGGGTGCCGCGCCGCGAGCGCCGTGAGCGCGTCGAGGAGGCGCTCGAGATGGTGCGGCTGGAGGGCTACGGCGACCGCAAGCCGAACCAGCTCTCCGGCGGCCAGCGCCAGCGGGTCGCGCTCGCGCGGGCGCTGGTGAACCGGCCCGAGGTGCTGCTCCTCGACGAGCCGCTGGGCGCGCTCGACCTGAAGCTGCGCCAGGAGATGCAGCTCGAGCTGAAGCGGATCCAGCAGGAGGTCGGCCTCACGTTCGTCTACGTGACGCACGACCAGGAGGAGGCGCTGACGATGAGCGACCGGCTGGCCGTCTTCAACCGCGGGCAGATCGAGCAGGTCGGGGAGCCGGCGGCGGTGTACGAGCGGCCGGCGACCGAGTTCGTGGCCGGCTTCGTCGGCACCTCGAACGTGCTCGAGCGCGACGGCCGGCGCTTCGCCATCCGCCCCGAGAAGATCAGGATGCTCGACGAGCGTGACGCGCGGGAGCCCGGCGCCCGCACGGAGCGGGGGCGGATCCGCGACGTGGTGTACGTCGGCGTGCTCACGCGGTACGTCGTCGAGCTCGATGCCGGCGGGACGCTGGCCGTCGCCCGTCAGAACCTGGAGCGCTCCTCTGCGGAGGCGCTCGAGGAGCGGGGCCGTCCGGTCCTGCTCGAGTGGAGACCGGAGCACACGATCCCCGTCGACCGGGGACACGACAAGGAGGAGAGAGAATGAGTCGGGCGCGCAGGCGCTGGCTCGGCTGGGCCGTCCTGGCCCTGCTCGTGGCGTCGCTGTCGGTGCTGGCCGCAGGCTGCGGCGGCGACGACGACGAGGAGGGCTCGGGGGCAACGAACGCCGGGGAGACGACCGCCGGAGCGAAGGAGGGGATGCTCACGGAGCTCGGCGAGGGCGAGGGCGAGGTCAACCTCATCGCGTGGGGCGGCTACGTCGAGGACGGTTCGACCGACCCCGACGTCGACTGGGTGACGGACTTCGAGGAGGAGACCGGCTGCCAGGTCAACGTCAAGATCGGCAACACCTCCGACGAGATGGTGACGCTGATGCGGACGGGCAACTACGACAGCGTGTCCGCGTCGGGCGATGCCACGCTCAGGCTCATCGCCGGCGGCGACGTCGTGCCCGTCAACACCGACCTGATCCCGAACTACGCGGACGTGTACGACGGGCTCAAGGACCAGCCGCACAACTCGGTCGACGGCCAGATGTACGGCGTCCCGCACGGCCGCGGCGCGAACCTGCTGATGTGGCGCACGGACGAGGTGAGCCCGGCGCCCGACAGCTGGGGCGTCGTCTTCGACGAGAACTCGCCGTACAAGGGCAAGGTCACGGCGTACGACTCGCCGATCTACCTCGCCGACGCGGCGCTGTACCTGATGAAGACGCAGCCCGAGCTCGGGATCGAGAACCCCTACGCCCTGGACGACGAGCAATTCCAGGCGGCGATCGACCTGCTGAAGACCCAGCGGGGGATCATCGGCGAGTACTGGT
>DATHTC010000292.1:0-3845 GCA_035463735.1 Gaiellaceae bacterium
GGTGTTCGAGGAGCAGGCGCTGGCGGCGGAGGTGGTCGGATGAGCGAGCCCGGCGGCGGCGAGTCGGCACGTCCCCCCACCGTCGACGAGGTGGTGGAGGCGATCCGGGCGATGCGCGTCGGCGACCTGCTCCAGTCGACGATCTTCACGCTCGCGCAGCTCGGCTTCGCCAAGCTCGACGAGCCGACGCGCGACCTCGAGCAGGCGCGCCTCGCGATCGAGGCGCTGCGGGCGCTGCTGCCCGTCGCGGAGGACGCGCTCGGCGAGGACCTCGTCCGTGACCTGCGCCAGACCGTGATGAACCTCCAGCTGGCCTACGCCGCCGCCGCGGCCCCGTCCGAGCAGGAGCGTGAGCCGGAGCCCGAGGCGGAGACGGAGCGCGCTCCGGAAGCCGCGTCCGAGCCGGAGCCGGAGCCCGGGGACGAGCCGGCCACCGGCGACGACGACGACGCGGCGCGCTGAGACCGCCGCGACGCCGGCGCGGCCGCGATCGCGGCGCCGCGGCGTCGCCCTCGCGACCCGTTTCGTCCCGTCTTGTACCGTCTGCGCCGTCACGCGCTTGTGATAGAAAAGCCGCCGCGCCGACGCGGGTCGGCGCACCACTTTGTAACGGGGCAGGGAGGGCGAGGAACAGGATGAGCTTCTTCAACGACCACGCCGTGCTGTTCGCGCTGCTCTGCGCCGCGGCCGGGATCGGCCTGGGCCTCTACTTCACCTGGTGGCTGCTCCGCCAGCCGGCCGGCACAGAGCGCATGCGCGAGATCGCGCACGCGATCCAGGAGGGCGCCGCCGCGTACCTGAGGCGGCAGTACACGACGATCGCCGTCGTCTCGATCGCGCCCTTCCTGCTGATCGGGCTCTACGACGAGCTCGGCTGGGGGACGGCGATCGGGTTCCTCGTGGGCGCGACGCTGTCTGCGGCCGCCGGCTTCATCGGCATGAACGTCGCGGTGCGCTCGAACGTCCGGACCGCGGAGGCCGCGAAATCCGGCCTCTCGCCGGCGCTCGACGTCGCCTTCCGCGCCGGCTCCGTGACCGGGCTGCTCGTCGTCGGCCTCGGCCTGCTCGGCGTCGCCGGCTACTACGGGATCCTCACCGAGTGGTTCGACGTCACTCAGGAAGACGCGATCGACGACCTCGTCGGCCTCGCCTTCGGCGGCTCGCTCATCTCCGTGTTCGCCCGTCTCGGCGGCGGCATCTACACGAAGGCTGCTGACGTCGGCGCCGACCTCGTCGGGAAGATCGAGGCCGGCATCCCCGAGGACGACCCTCGGAACCCGGCGGTGATCGCCGACAACGTCGGCGACAACGTCGGCGACTGCGCCGGCATGGCCGCCGACCTGTTCGAGACCTACGCCGTCACCGCCGTCGCGGTGATGCTGCTCGGGACCGCCTTCCCCGCCGCCGGCCTCGCCGTGTACCCGCTCGCGATCGGCGGCGTCTCCATCCTCGCCTCCGTGGTCGGCGTCTGGTTCGCGAAGGTCGGCCGCGGCGGCTCGATCATGAACGCGCTCTACAAGGCGGTGATCGTCGCCACGGTGCTGTCCGCGATCGGGTTCATCCCCGTGACGATGGCGTTCGACGCGGGCAACTTCTCGTTCTGGGAGCTCTACCTCTCCGCGCTGGTGGGCCTCGCCGTCACCTTCCTGCTCGTCGCGATCACCGAGTACTACACCGGCACGCGCTGGGGCCCCGTGAAGTCGATCTCGCGTTCCTCGCAGACGGGTCACGCGACGAACATCATCGAGGGGCTCGCGGTCGGGATGCAGGCGACGGCGCTGCCCGTGATCGTGATCGTGGTCGGGATCATCGCCGCGTACGAGATCGCGGACAACAGCCTCTACGGCATCGGCGTGGCGGTGATGGCGCAGCTCTCGATGACGGGTCTGATCGTCGCGCTCGACGCCTACGGCCCCGTCACCGACAACGCGGGCGGCATCGCCGAGATGGCGGACCTGGACGAGTCGGTGCGGGGGATCACCGACCCGCTCGACGCCGTCGGGAACACGACGAAGGCGGTGACGAAGGGCTACGCGATCGGCTCGGCCGGGCTCGCCGCGCTCATCCTCTTCGACGAGTATGCGCGCGGCCTCCGCGACGAGGGCATCGCCGATGTGTTCTCGCTCGACGATCCGTGGGTGATCGCCGGCCTCTTCATCGGCGGCCTGATGCCGTTCCTGTTCGCGTCGCTGGCGATGCAGGCGGTCGGTCGCGTCGGCGGCCAGGTGGTGACCGAGGTACGGCGGCAGTTCCGCGAGATGCCCGGGATCATGGAGGGCACGCAGCGGCCGGACTACAGCCGGGCCGTCGATATCGTCACCGGCTCGGCGATCAAGCGCATGCTCGCGCCGGCGCTGATCCCGATCCTGATCCCGATCACGGTGGGCATCATCAGCCCCGAGGCGCTCGGCGGGCTGCTGATCGGCACGATCGTCACCGGCATCTTCCTCGCGATCTCCATGACCTCCGGCGGCGGCGCGTGGGACAACGCGAAGAAGCTGATCGAGGACGGCGCGTACGGCGGCAAGGGCTCCGAGGCACACGCGGCCGCGGTCACGGGCGACACGGTCGGCGATCCCTACAAGGACACGGCCGGGCCGGCCATCAACCCGATGATCAAGATCGCGAACATCGTCGCGATCCTGATCATCCCGCTGCTCGCGGCGATCCATTGAGACGTGGGGGAACCGCCGGTTCCCCCACGCGTCCCTCCTCCCGGTGCCGTTCCGTCCGTGGCCGGGTGCGCCGCGCCGCGAACGGCCGTGTCTGGGGACAGACCTAGGGACTGTCCCCAGACACGTCTCGCAGGAGCAGGGCCGTTCCGTCGCCGGGCGCTCACGGACGAGGGGGAGTCGTGACCGAGCAGATCGTCGACCTGCTGGGAACGGGCGCGCTGGCCTACCTCGTCGTGTTCGGCGTCGTCGCCGTGGACGCGTTCTTCCCGGTCGTGCCCGGCGAGACCGTGGTCATCGTCGGCGGGATCCTCGCCGCCTCCGGTGAGCTGTCGGTCGCCGCCGTCGGCGCCGCCGCAGCCGCGGGCGCGCTCGTCGGCGACCACGTCTCGTACTGCCTCGGCCGCTTCGCGGGCCGCCCCGCCACGGCGCGGCTGTTCCGAGGTGGGAGGGCGCAGGCGCGACTCGAGTGGGCGGGGCAGCAGCTGCGCCGGCGCGGCGTGCTCGTGATCGCCGTGTCGCGCTACATCCCCGGCGGGCGCACGTCGGTGACGTTCTCCGCCGGCCTGACGTGCTTCCCCTGGCCGCGCTTCCTGTTCGCGGACGTCGTCGCCGCGCTGAGCTGGGCGTCGTTCGCGACGGGTCTCGGCTACTTCGGCGGCCGCGCGATCGAAGACAGCTTCTGGAAGCCGCTCGCGCTGGCGCTGGCAGCCGCGATCCTCCTCGGCGGCGCGATCGAAGGCGTGCGCCGCCTCCGCGAGCGCCGCACGGAAGCGGACTGAGCGAACCGGAGCGCAGCCGGCTACCCGGGCCGTGTCCGGGGACTGTCCCTGGCCATGGAGGGAGGGGGCATGGGGGAACCGCCAGGTTCCTCGAAACCAGACGCGCGGGATCGCAGCCCGCGAAGCGGGCGCATCCCGCCCGTCGAACCACGTCGGCCCCAGTGAAGACGCGACGCGGCCGGAGCGCCCGCCCCGAGAGGGGCGCGCGCGGAGGCCAAAGACCACGCCGTCTCCGGTCAGGCTACGAAGCCGACGCCATGCAGGCCGAAGCGCGCTTCATGCGCGCGAGAGGCCAGGACGACGCCCACCAACGCGACCCGGCGAAGGAGGGGGCTCACGGGGGAATCATGGGTTCCCCCGCGATCGAAGGGTTCCCCCACGCTCACGCCCT
>DATHTC010000293.1:0-15600 GCA_035463735.1 Gaiellaceae bacterium
GGGCCATCACCGTCCGCGACGTTTCCTCCTGCGGAGGGCGGGGGAGCGTCCGGTGAACGGAATCGACCGAGAGGGGTAGGAACCCATGCGCAAGCTCGCGCTCGGGGCGGCGATCAGTGCCGCGCTCGCGTTCTTCTTCGATCCGACGCAGGGGCGCCGGCGCCGCGCCATGCTCGTCCAGCGGGTCGGCGGCTTCTTCAGGCGCCGCGCCCGCGACACGGCCGGCGTCGGGCAGGCGGTCGCGGCGGAGGCGCACGCCGTCAAGCAGAAGGCGACGCACCTCCGCGAGGAGCCGAAGGACTTCAACGATCCCACGCTCGCGGCGAAGGTCGAGACGGAGCTCTTCCGCGAGGCCGACGTCGAGAAGGGGAAGATCGACGTCAACGTCCAGGAGGGCGTCGTGCAGCTCCGCGGCGAGGTGCCGTCGGAGGACATGATGAAAGCCCTCGTGGCGAAGGCTCGCTCGGTGCAGGGCGTCGTCGACGTCGAGAGCCTGCTCCACCTTCCGGGGCAGGAAGCCCCGATGCACCACTAGGCGGCGCCCGGCCGCGCGAGGAGCTCCGCGACCACGCGGAGATCCGACACGAAGGCGGCGTACTCGGCCTCGCGGTCCTCACCGTCGGCGCGGAGGATCGCCGACGGGTGCACGGTCGCGACAGCGTACGGGGCGAGCTCGGTGTCGACGAGCTCGCCCCGTTGGCGCGTGACCCGGAACTGGCGCCCGAGCAGCGCCTGGGCGGCCGTCGCGCCGAGGCAGACGAGCACGGTCGGCCGGACGACCGCGAGCTCCGCCTCGAGCCACGGCCGGCAGGCCGCGATCTCGCCCCAGTTCGGCTTCGCGTGGATCCGGCGCTTGCCACGCGCGGTCCACTTGAAGTGCTTGACGACGTTCGTCACGTACGCGAGCGACCGGTCGATGCCCGCTTCGTCGAGTGCGCCGTCGAGCAGCCGTCCCGCGGGGCCGACGAACGGCCGCCCCTCGCGGTCCTCGCGGTCGCCGGGCTGCTCGCCCACGAGCAGTGCGCGGGCTGCTTGCTCCCCTTCGCCGAAGACGGTCTGCGTGCCGGTCTCCCACAGCGGGCACGCGCGGCAGCCGGACGCCGCCTCGCGCAGGCTGTGCAGGGTCGGCCGATCCGGGACGAGCGGCGCGGCGGTGCCGGTCTCGGTCGCCACAAGGGGAGGTATGGCATCCGCGCGGATCATGAAACCGGTCGCGGCCCGTCGCCGGGTCAGGTCACGCGTGCGAGCTCCACGGGGTAGGCCTCGTGCGCGCCGGACGCCACGAGCCCGGCGAGCCGGTCGACGGCGTCCCAGACGTCCACGAAGCGCGTGTACAGCGGCGGCAGCCCGAGTCGAATCGAGTCCGGGCCGCGAAAATCGACGACGACGCCCGCCTCTGCGGCCAGCGCCTGGCAGACCTGCCACGCCTGCGGATGCCGGAGCGCCACGTGCGCGCCGCGCCGGTGCGCCTCCCGCGGCGTGCCCAGGGAGAAGCCGAAGGCTTCGAGCCGCTCGTCTGCAAGTGCGACGGCGAGGCCCGTGAGCGCCGCCGCCTTCGCGCGGATCCGCCCGATGGCGGCGCGGGCGACGATCTCCGTGCCGGCCTCGACCGCCGCGATCCCCAGGATCGGAGGCGTGCCGGCTGCGAAACGGCGGATCCCGTCGGCGGGCTCGTAGTGCGGCCCCATCGCGAACTGGTCGCGCTGGCCGAACCACCCCTGAATGGGCGAGCGCAGCTCCTTCTGGAGCTCGTGGCGGACGTAGAGGAACGCGGGGGCGCCCGGGCCCGCGTTGAGGTACTTGTAGGTGCAGCCGACCGCCAGGTCGGCTCCGGCCGCATCGAGCTCGACCTGGACGGCCCCGGCCGCGTGCGAGAGGTCCCACAGCATCAGCGCTCCGTGAGCCTGCGCTGCGGCGGTAACGGCGTCCAGGTCGGCCAGCGCGCCAGACCGGTAGTGGACGAGCGACAGGCAGACGACCGCGACGTCACCCGGGGCGCAGGCGTCCGCCACTGCCGTCGCCGTCGGCCCCTCGACCGGATCCGGCGCGAGGAGACGCACCTCGCCCAGCCCCTGGAGCACGTAGCGGTCGGTGGGGAACTCGCCGGCGTCCGTCACGAGCACGCGGCGACGCGGCCTCGCGGCGAGCGCGGCCGCCGTGAGCTTGGAGAGGTTCACGGTCGTCGAGTCGGCGACGAGGACGGTGCCCGGGGTTGCCCCGAGGCAGGCGCTGCCGAGGAGGTCGCCGACGCGTTCGGGGAGGTCGATCCAGTTCGGCCACGCGCTCACGAGCCTCGTCCGCCACTCCTCGACGCGCTCCGCGATCCGGTCGCGGGCCGCGAGCGGGAGCCGCCCGAGGGAGTTGCCGTCGAGGTAGATGCGGTCGTCCGCGCCGAAGGCGAACTCGTCGCGGAACGGCGCGAGCGGATCCTCCGCGTCGAGCGCCTCCGCCTGCGGACGATCGACCACGGCCGCACGCTACCGCCGGATGCCCGGTTCAAGTCGCCCGCGCGCGGCGCCGATAGGCAGGGGGTGCCCGCGCCTGTCGGCCTGCACGCCCTCTGCGCACGGCTCGTCGAGGAGCTGAGGGCGGACGCGTGCGTCGTCTCGCGCGCGCTCGGGGACGTCCTCATCCAGGTCGCCGAGCACGTCGGCGACGGAGGCACGTTGCTCCTCGGCCAGGGCCATCTCGCCTCCGACTACCCGCTCACCGTGGAGGTGCTCGAGCGGCGCCGGCCGCGGACCGTGTCGACGGCCGATCCGGACGCCGACGCCGCCGAGGTCGGCCTGCTGCGCGTGCTCGGGTACGACGCGCTGCTGATGCTCCCGCTGCCGGCCGACGGCGAGCGCTGGGGGCTCGTCGAGGTGTACGCGCGCGGCCGCCCGTTCTCGGAGACGGACGTCGCGGCGGCCGAGCGGATCGTCGCCGCCCGGTCCGGCGCCGTCGCCGCCTAGCGCTGCGGCGTTTGCCGGGCGCTGCGAGCGGCGAAACCGGTCGCGTCCTCGCAGTCCGACGGGAGCCGGTGTGCGCGCAGCGACGATCGAGACGGGTCGCCTGCCCGCGCCGGCGGGCGGATGACGCGCACCACAGGACGCGTGCGCAGGGATCTCCGGCTCGCCGACGCGGCCGTCGTCGCCTGGGCGGTGGTGTGGGCGGTCGCCGCCGTGCTGACCGTCTCCTCCGTCCGGCAACTCGGGGAGGTCGGGGACACCGTCGTGACCGCCGCCGACGGGCTCGACGAGTCGAGCACCGGACTGCGACGTGCGTCGAGCGGCCTGCGCCAGACGGGCGACGCCCTTGCCGCCATCGGGTCGCTTCCGTTCGTCGGGACGTCCGTCGGCGACGGGGTGCTCGACACGGCCGACGAGCTCGACGCGGTCGCGATGCGGGTCGAGGACGCGGCCGCCGAGGCGCGGCTGACGGCCGAGGAGGCGGACGGGAGCGTGGACGTGCTCGCGGTCGTCCTCGGTCTCGCGGTCGGCCTCGGGCCCGTCGTCCCGGTCGTCACCGGCTACGTCCTCTTCCGGCCGTTGGTGCAGGCGCGACTCGAGGCGCGGACGTGACGCACGGCGCACGCGTGGGACGGGTCACCGCCGCAGCCGCCTGGCTGCTCGTGCGCCTGCGCTGGCCGATCGTGCTCGCGTGGGCCGCGGCGACGGTCGCGGCGACGCTGTACCTGCCGAGCCTCGAGGACGCCGGCGACGAGACGTCGCTCGTCGGGCTGGTCCCGAAGGACGCGGAGGCGCTGAGCGCGGGGCTGCGGTCGGCCGAGCTCTTCTCGGTGCCCGTGATCACGCACACGATGGTCGTCCAGCGGGATCCGGACGGGTTCTCCGAGCCGGCGGTGCGCAGGATCCTTCGCCGCGCGGAGCGCATCGCCGACGAACGGGACCCCGAGCTCGCCGAGATCCGGTTCGCGCTTCCGCTCGTGAACGCGCGCGGGCTCGTCCCGTCGGCGCGCGAGACGGCGACGACTGCGATCACGTACCTCTTCTTCGACCCCGAGACGGACATCGCCCGCCAGGACGCGCTCACGCGCAGGTACGCGGAGAAGTACGTCCGCTTCCGCGACGACGGGCTCGTCGGCGTGACCGGCGCCGTGCCCGCTCGGATGGCGGAGTGGCGGGAGATCGAGCGCGGCCTGCCGTGGGTGACCGCCGCCACGATCGCGCTGATCGCGCTCATCATCGGCGTCACCTTCCGCAGCGTCGTCGCCCCTGCCGTCACGCTCGCGGCGGCCGGCGTCGCGTACGTGGTCTCCTTGCGGACGGTCGGCGTCGTCGGCGACCACCTCGGCGTCGCCGTGCCGCGCGACGCGGAGCCGATCCTCGTCGTGCTCCTGCTCGGCGTCGTCACCGACTACGCGGTGTTCTTCCTCGCGGGGATGCGCGAGCGGCTGCTCGCGGGCGAGACGCGCCTGCAGGCGGCCGAGGGTGCGACGGCGGAGTACCTGCCGATCGTCGTCACCGCCGGGCTGATCGTCGCCGGCGGGACCGCGGCGCTGCTCGCCGGGCAGCTCGAGTTCTTCCGTGCTTTCGGCCCCGGGATGGCGCTCACGGTGCTGCTGAGCCTCGTCGCCGCGATTACGCTCGTGCCGGCCGCGATGGCCATCCTCGGCGAGCGGCTCTTCTGGCCGTCGCGCCTCGCGGACGCCCCGGCTCCGTCTGACCGCCCTGGCAGGCTCGCGCGGTTCGCCGCGTGGCGTCCGGTCGCGCTCGTGATCGTCGTCGCCTCGCTCGCCGCGCTCGTGTTCGCCGGTCGCGGCCTGCAGGAGACGAACCTGGGCCTGACGCAGATCAGCGGGCTGCCGGCGGACTCGGAGCCGAAGCGCGCCGCCGAGGCGGCCTCCGAGGGCTTCGCAGCGGGGATCCTGTCGCCGACGGTCCTGCTCGTCGAGGGGGTCGACCGGCGGCTCGATCTCGCCGCCCTCGTCCGGCTCGAGCGGCTGCTGCGGCGGGAGCCCGGCATCGCCTCCTCGATCGGCCCCGCGCAGCGGGCCGCGCGCGAGGTGCCGGGTCTCGTCCTCGCGCAGCGGTCGGACGCCGCGCGGTACCTGCTGATCCTCGACGAGAACCCGCAGGGTGGACCGGCGATCGACGCGGTCGAGCGGCTCCGCGAGCGAATGCCGACGCTGCTCGAGCAGGCGGGGCTGGACGGCGCGGACGTGCGGCTCGCGGGCGACACCGCGCTCGCGGACGAGACGGTGCAGACGATCAAGCACGACCTGCTTCGCATCGGGGTGGCCGCGTTCCTCGTCAACCTCCTGCTGCTGGCGCTCTTCCTGCGCGCCCTCGTCGCGCCGCTGTACCTCGTCTTCGCGAGCGCGCTCGCGCTCGCGGCGAGCATCGGGCTCACCACGCTCCTGTTCCAGGGTTTCCTCGGGCACGACGAGCTGACCTACCACGTCCCGTTCGCCGTCGCCGTGCTGCTGCTCTCGCTCGGGTCGGACTACAACGTGTTCGTGGTCGGACGGATCTGGTCGGCCGCGGAGGAGCGGCCGCTCCGCGAGGCGATCGCGGTCGCCGCACCTCGTGCGTCGCGCGCGATCGCGGTCGCCGGCCTTGCGCTCGCCTTCTCCTTCGCCGCGCTCGCGCTGATCGAGCTGCGCCAGTTCCGGGAGTTCGGCGCCGCGATGCTGCTCGGCGTGCTCCTCGACGCCTTCCTCATCCGCGCGCTGCTGATCCCCGCGCTGATCTCGCTCGTCGGCGCGCGGAGCTGGTGGCCGCTCGCCCCGCCGCGCCCGACCGCCGCACAGGCTCCCGTCCGCGCACGCTAGCCGAACGGGTCGTTGTGGAGGACGGCCCGGCGCGCAAGGCTTCGGCGGCGTGCCCGGCGCTGGGCCGGGGACTGGCGGCAGTTCGCCCCGTGCCGGGCACGCCGACTCGACCGTACCGTGGCCGGGCGTCGAACAGAAGAGGGGGCGGCGCGGAAACGAACGTGGCCGCCGGTCAGATGCCTCGCCGCCCCTCGTGCGCCACGATACAAGGTTCTGCGGGAGAATTCGACCCTGGACGACCGAGCGGCCGCCCACGGAGTACGGCCTGCCGCACCCCACGTCGCGGGCGCGCCGCACGGCCCCGCGGCTCCGGTTCCCGTTGACTCCCAGCAGATCCCCTCGGAGCGAAAGGACTGCCCGCGATGGTTGCCACCGACCCCAGCGCCGAGCTCGCCGCGATCATGCACGAGCGGCGGCGCCTCGTCCGGCTCGTGCTCTGGACGCTCGTCGCCACGGCCGCGACGATGCTCCTTGCCCTCCTCACCCTGCTCGGCTGATCGAGACGACGACCGTCCCCCGGGCCCGCCGCGTGGCGTTCTGCGAAGGGTCGCGCGCCGGGGCCGCGTCCGCACGCTGCGGCCGCTCGACGGGGACGAGCGGCGCCTCCGCCCGTTCGAGTTTCGCCCCGTCCGCGTTCGGCCGATCCCGCTCGCGCGGATCGTCGGCACGGACGGAAGGGCCGGGGACTTCGACCGCGACTTCCTGCGGCCGTCGGCGAGCGCTAGCGCCGCCTCCAGCATGCCTTTTCGACGGCACATGCTCCCGCGGCACGAGATCGCGGCGGCCTGGTTGGCGGGCGACCGCCGCCGGCGCCTGCTCGGGCGGCGGACGCGCCTTCCCACCGCCGCGTAGCCGGGCCGATGCCGGACTGGACCGACCACCCCGACTCGGACCCCGGCCTCACGCTGATGGCGCTGTTCGCGTGGCTCGCGCTCGCGCTCCTGTTCGGGCTCGCGTTCCACGCCTATCTCCGCCGCCGCTCGGCCGACCGGCGCGACCCGCAGCCGTTCGGTTAGCCGCACCGCCGCCGGCCCGCTAGCCCACCTGTGCGGGCACGGCCGTCGCGGGCAGGCTGGGGCAGATGGGACACGAGCTCGTCTTGCTGGTGGAAGGGGCGGTGGAGTCGCCGTGGTTCTACGTGGCAATCTTCGGCCTCGCCGCCGTCGACGCGTTCTTCCCGGCGGTGCCGAGCGAGAGCCTCGTGATCACCGCGGGCGTGTTCGCCGCGACGGGCGAGCCGAACCTCGCGCTCGTGGTCGCCGCGGCGGCACTCGGCGCGTTCGCGGGCGACCACATCGCGTTCTTCGGAGGGCGGACGTTCGGGACGCGGGCGCTGGCGCGCGTCCCGGCCGGAACGCGTCGCGGGGCCGCGATCGGGTGGGCCCGGGAGACGCTCGCGACGCGCGGGGGCGTGATCCTCGTCGTCTGCCGGTACATCCCGGGCGCGCGGACGGCCGTCACCCTGACGGCCGGCAGCGTCCGGTACCCGCTCCGCTCGTTCTCGTTCTTCGACGCGCTCGCGGCGGGCTCGTGGGCGCTCTACTCGGCGCTCGTCGGGTTCGTCGGCGGCGCGGCGTTCGAGGACGACCCGCTCAAGGGGCTCCTCCTCGGGCTCGGCCTGGCGGCGACGGTCGCCGTGCTCGTCGAGCTGACGCGGCATCTGCGGGCGCGCTCGCGGCCCGCGGCGGACGCAAGCGCGAAGACGGTCCGGCTGCCTGCGGGCACCGATCCGGCCGGCGACCTGCTCGATGCTCCTCGCGCCGCGTAGAATCGGGGCATCGAGGATCGAATCGAGCGGCAGGCGCGGAACGAGGCGCTCCTGCGGGAGGTGAACGAGCGCGTCGCGGAGCTCGGCGCGCGTTTCCACGGGAGCGCGGACGAGGCGCTCGAGATGCACTGCGAGTGCGGTGCGATTCCCGGGTGCGACGCGCTGCTCACGATCTCGCGCTCCGACTACGAGCGCGTCCGCGCGCAGGACGACCGCTTCGCCGTCGCCCCCGGCCACGAGAACCTCGAGCTCGAGTCGGTGGTCGAGCGCTCGGACTCGTGGGTGATCGTGGACAAGCTGCCGCGCTTCGAGCCGCTCGTCTCGGACGATCCGCGCGGCAACCCCTCCTCCTAGGGAGGTCCTTGCAGGAGGACGGCGCCCGCCTCCGAAACAGCGGGACGGGGCGGGCGCTCCCCCGTTCGGCAGTCGGGCCTGGCCGCAGGGCCCGGAGGCCAGGCGTCCGCCCCACGACTCCCCGGCGACATCCGCCGCGCGCGCCCGGGTGTGGGCCGAAGGTCGCTGCGACTCTCGCCGATGCAGATCTCGTGGCCCTTCACGTCACGATCGAGGTCGCCGTTGCACGCTGGTTCGGTCTCACTGCGCAGCGCCGGAGGCGATCTCCTCGTCCGAGGGCCGCGACCGGCGCGGCTTCCGGCGTCACGTTGCGAGCGGTCCGACCTCGCTGATCACCGAACGCGCGCTCGAGGAGATCAGCGGAATTGGCGGGGCGAGCGAGCCGGGCACGCGCCGCAGGGTGCGGCCCCCGAGCCGCGCGCCGTCCCGGAGGGGCGGAGAGATCCCGGCTCGCCACAGCATTCTATCGCGTCGGATGGCACAAGCGCGCCGCGGCCGATCTTCTCCTTCCTGCGCACGGCCGCCTGAGGCTCCTGCAGCATGGTCGCGGCGACGGAGGCACCCTCCTGACCGCCGGAGACCCCCTGCACCCCGCCGCCGCAGCGCGTCCGGTTCCCGCTGCTGCTGCTGCTGAAACGGGCGGACGCCGGCTCCGGCGGGGTCTGAACCGGAGCCGGCGTCAACGCCAGGTCCGACTGTAGGAGCGTTTGACCCTCGCGCCTACCGCGTCCGGGCCGTGTTTCCCGCTCCTTGCGCAAGGAGCGTGCCGGCGTGCCGCCCTCGACGATCACAAGCGGTCGCAGCAGGACTGCCATCCGGTGGTGACGCTCGTGGCGCCGCGAAAGAGCTCCTGACAACTCGCGACGCTCGTGCAGCCCGGCGCTCGAGGGCGAACTCATGCTCCCGCGTTCACCACGGCCGCCCCGCCCTCGTTTCGTACGTCGTCTTCGACGTGCCCGAGGTCGAGTGGCTGTCGACGATGCGGCAACCGCTCGGAGAGCGGCGCGTGCGAACTCGTGGCGGTCGGGCGACGAGCGCGAGCTCGTGCAGCGGCCGCGGCGAGAGCGCGTCACGATCTGACTGGCACGCGGTCGCTTCCTGATGCCAGTGCGCGGTACATTGGGAGGTGCCAGGGCGCTCGCTTCTGCGTCCTCCACCGTGAACCGCCCCCTTCTGCTCAGGCGGGTGCGTAAGGGACCTCCCTGGCAGCCGGTCGAATTGAGGGAGGGCCGATGGAGGGCGATGTGCATCACGGCGACGCAGAGCGCGAGGTTCGGGCGGCTCGAAACGAGGCGCTGTTCCGCAGCATCAACGAGAAGATCGTGGAGCTAGCGAAGACGTTCACGATCGCGACGGACACGTTCGCGATCGCCTGCGAGTGTGCCGACGCGACGTGCGTAAAAGTGCTCGAAATCGAGCCGCAGACGTACCAGCGCATCCGGGCGAACCCACGGCAGTTCGCGGTTCTGCCGGGCCATGTCTATGTCGATGTGGAGGCGGTCGTCAGCGAGTCGAGCGGATACGTCATCGTCGAGAAGAATGCGGCGGTTATCGCCGAGGAGACTGCCGAGGCAGATCTCACGGCCTAGGTAGGTTCGGCGGCCTTCGAGGCGAGGGCTTCGAGTTCGCGGCGGGTGCGCCCGATGATTCGTTCGAGGTCAACGACGAAGTCCTCGTCGAGGGCGTTGTCCGCCACTTGAAACGCTTCGAGCGCCCGCTCGGACGCAGCGAGCAGGATCAGCAGCATGGCTCGTTGCTGTTTGGCGCCCGGTTCCACTGAGGCCACTCCACCTCCTCGCTACCCGATCGGCCAACGAGCCGAACATCGCGACCGCACCAGTCCCTGGAGTGTGGACACCGGCGCTCGATCGCGGCCCCGCGTTCCAAGCTGCCTGCATCCCGCTCGGCGGCTGGCGACGGGCGCGAGCTCGCGCGACGGCCGCGGCCGCGGGTCACGATTCGGCACCGTCCGCCATCGGGCGGCGGAGCCGAGCCGATGTTTCGGCGGCGGCTCCGTGGACACAAGTGGTGGACGCGCTGACCTGGCCTTGAGCGGTTTCGGCCTTTCTCTCTGTTTGGGTTGCTGTGCGTGCCGAGAGGGCCGGTCCGAGCCCTACCACACGATCCGAGGAGAGATTCGCTATGGCAGCATCAGAAGTCGCTGAGCGGCGGCATGCGAGTACGTCGCATGCGAGCACGTCGCCGAGCATCGCGCACAGCCACGACGAAACGAAGCTTTCGCTCAAGACGACCGAGTTTTGGGCGATGCTCGGGGTGATCGGGGCGATCCTGGTCGCTTCGTACGTTTCCGATTCGCTCGGTGACGTCCGCGCCTGGACGCTGGTGGCGGCCGTTTCCATCGGCTACATGATCAGCCGCGGGCTGGCGAAGTCCGGCACCAAGTACGTGGGCGGAGACGATCCGCTCAACCCGAACAACCGCTAGACGCCGCGCCACTCCCTTTGACCGTCACCGGAGCGAAGTGTTCCGGTGGCTTCTACGAAAGGAACTCCCATGAGCACGACGGCAACCGAGTCACGCAACGAGCACGACGTTCGCCAGGAGATCCAGGATCTCAAGAAGTCGATGGAGGTTCAGGCCGCCACAGAGGCCGGCGCCCATGCCACGCAGGCAGCGACCCACGCCGGAACGTGGTCGACGATGCTCGCGGGCGCTGGCGGACTCGTCGTGGGCATGTTCCTCGCCCTCGCATTGACGGCGTTCCGCCGCTAGACACCCCCGTGACCGTGAGGGCCGGCCACCTTGAGCCGGCCCTCACGGGATCACGAGCCGCTGACGTGGACCGCGAGTGTCGTGGTCGGCCGTATGCGGCCCTCCCGCTTGCGGCCATAGACTCCCGAGGTCGATGAACGGCGACATCGATCCATCCGGAGAGAGGAAGAACGCACTCGATCGCTTCCTCGAGGAGCGGGCCGACCAGGGGTTCACGATCGAAACTCGGACCGACACGCACGCGATCATCGCTGAGCCCGTCCGTCGCTTCTGGAGCCGGCTCGGCCGCGGCGGCGGCAAACGGTACGTCGTCGAGGTCGACGAGCACGGCCGAGTCACGATGAGCCCAGCAGAGGCCCTCCGAACCTAGGTGGTTCCCCCCGCGCGACGAGCGCGAGCTCGCAGGGCGGGGCAACGGATGCGGGTCGCGACAGGTTTTCGCCCGGGCGCACGAGAGTACGTGCGGCGGAGGAGTGTGGTTAACCGCTCTTTCGGGCGGGCCGTCGGCGCCTAGCATCCGCCTTCCTGGGGTTCATGGCGTACGAGAAGGGTCTGCGGTGACGTTGCAGCGGCTGTTCCTGGTGATGTTCGCGCTGGTGCTTGTGGCCTCGGTTGCGGCGATCTCAGGGCGCGCCAGTGCTCGGGGCGTCGCCGATGACGGCTGCACGTGGGGAGCGTCCTCGATGACGGCGTTCGTCGAGGACGGACAGGTGGTGGAGTCGGCTCCATCGACGAGCGGGTGTATCCCGGGTCGTTGAAGGCCCGGCCGACGCGCCGCGCCGGCACGCTCCGGAATCGTCCACGACCTGTTCCGCTGATCGCGCGCAGCGGCGCTCACCGCTCGACCCGGAGGCGTATCTGCTTCGCGTGCTGCGTGAGTTGCAGCGCGGCGCTCCATGGACGAGCCTGCACGGCCTTGTTGTGGAGCGTGCCGGGATCGAACCGGCGACCTCCGGCTTGCAAAGCCGGCGCTCTCCCAGCTGAGCTAACGCCCCTGGCGCACGCAGTGTAGAGCGTCCTTTCCCCGGTGGCGCAGCGCGCATAGACTCTGCGCCGTGGCCGAGGCCGCTGCGCAACTGCTCAAGCGGGTCCCGTTGTTCGAGGGGCTCTCGGACCGCGAGGTCGGCATGATCGCTGGCTCGATGAAGGAGCGGACCTTCCCCGCCGGCCGTCAGGTCGCGAGGGAGGGGCAGCACGGGGTCGGCTTCTTCGTCATCGCCGACGGCGACGCCGCCGTCACCGTCGGCGGGCAGCCCGTCGGGCGGCTTGGGCCCGGCGACTACTTCGGCGAGATCGCGCTGATCGCGGACAGCGACCGCACGGCCACCGTGACCGCCGAAACCGACCTGCGGTGCTACGGCATGACCTCGTGGGACTTCCGGCCGCTCGTCGAGGAGCACGCGGAGATCGCGTGGAAGCTCCTCCAGGCGGTGGCGCGGAAGATCCGGGACGCCGAGCGGCGCGGGGAGTGACCCCTGGCAGCGGGGTCGCCATCCGATGCGGAGCTCGTGTCGCGGTGCCGCGACGGCGACCACGAGGCGTGGCGGCTGCTGGTAGAGCGGTTCTCGCGCTACGTCTACGCGATCTGCCTGCAGGGGTTCCGGCTCGAGGAGCACGACGCGGAGGACGTCTTCCAGGACGTCTTCGCACGTGCGTACGAGCGGCTCGCCCAGCTGCGCAGCGACGACGCCGTACGGCCGTGGCTCGCGCAGCTCACCCGCCGCGCCTGCCTCGACCGGCTCCGGGCGGGCGCGCGCGTCGAGTCGGTGGCGGAGATCACCGACGGGCAGCTCGACGAGACGCTCGACCGCCTCGAGGAGGCGTGGTCGGTGCGCGAGCTGATGGAGCAGCTGCCGGAAAACTGCCGCGACATCCTCGACCGCTTCTTCTGCCGCGACCAGAGCTACTCGACGATCGGCACCGAGCTCGCGCTGCCGCCGGGGACGATCGCGAGCCGGATCTCTCGCTGCCTCGGCGCTCTGCGATCCCTCGCGCTCGAGGGAAGAATCGAGCGGGCTGCCGCGTCGTGAGAGACGGTGCGATGAACGGCTACGACGAAGTACGGCTGGCTGAGCTGATCGCGGCGCTCCCGACGCCGCCGGACGCGTGGGTCGAGGCGGCGCAGGAGCTGCCGCGCTTCCGCGCGCGTGCGGACGAGATCCTCGTGCGTGCCGAGGCGGATGCGGCCTTCCGCCGGCGCCTGCTCGAGGATCTCGAGGCGGCGCTCGCGGGCGAGGGGTACGAGCCGCACCGGCGGCTCGTGGACGTCCTGCGCGCGCGACTCGCCGACTAGTGGAGGCGACGCAGCTCGGCGAGCGGCGGCTCGAGGAGCTCCTCGACGCCATCGCGGAGGACACGCTTGTCCCGGCGAGCGGCTCGGTCGCCGGGGTGGTGGTCGCAATGGCCGCGGCGCTCACGGCGATGGCGGCTCGCCGCTCGAGCGGGACGTGGGCGCAGGCCGGGGGCGCCGTGGCACAGGCGGAGGCACTACGCCGGCGGGCGACGCCGCTCGCGCAGGAGGACGCCGAGGCCTACCTGGAGGCGGTCGCGCGCCTCGAGCAGCGCGCGAGCGGGCGCGATGCAGAGCTGGGCCGCGCGCTTGCGCGCGCAGCGGAGGTGCCGCTGCTGATCGCGCAGGTGGCCGCGGACGTCGCCGCGCTGGCGAAGGAGGTGGCGGAATCAGGCGACCCCGCGGTGCGGGGCGACGCCACGGGCGCCGCGCTGCTCGCGCAGGCAGCCGCGCGCGCCGCCGCGCACCTCGTCGAGATCAACCTCGCCGCAGGCCCGGGCGACCTTCGGGTGCTGTCGGCGAACTCGCTTGCGGCGGCGGCGTCCGCGTGGGCCGACGCCGCGCTCGCGGCGGCCCACTGAACGCCGACGCCCCGGCTGAGCGGGGCGCCCGGCGGGGGGAGAGGATCAGGCGGCGCGTTCCAGCCGCTCTTCGGCGCGGGCTCGCGCGACGATGCGCGAGCGGTCGCCGAAGCGGAGTGCCGCGCGGGTGGCGCGGTACTCGTCCCACAGGGTTTCCAGGCGCTCGTCGAGCCGCTTGATCTCGGCAGCGGTCTCCGCGTCGTGGCCGCCCGACAGGCGGTGCCACAGCGCGGCCCGCTCCTCGCTCAGCTGCTCGATCTCGCCGTGGATCGTGTCCAGGGTTCGCATGTACCTGGAAAAACGCAGGACAAGTGGAGTTATTTCCGGTCCTCCGTTAAGGGCTTGTTCACGCGTACCCGAGCTCGTCGAGGCGGTCCTCGTCGATGCCGAAATAGTGCGCGAGCTCGTGGAGCACGGTGATCCTGATCTCCTCGCGGAGCTCTGCCGGGTCGGTGAACTCCTCCTCGAGCGGGCGCCGGTAGATCGTGATCCGGTCGGGCAGATGCCCGCCGTCCCACGAGGTTCGCTCCGTGAGCGGCACCCCCTCGTAGAGCCCGTACAGGTCGGGATCGTCGGGGTGCTCGTCCTCGACCACCACCGCGACGTTCTCGAGCGCGGCGGCGAGCGCCGGCGGGAGCTCGTCCAGCGCCGCGCGCACGTGCTCGTCAAACGTGCTCACCTCACCACCGGGGCTGCAGCGGCCGGCGCACCTGGAAGAGCTTCACGGCGATGAACCCGAACGCGAAGCCGCCCAGGTGCGCGAAGACCGCGACCCCGCCACCCTCGGGCGGGTGCTGCAGCTGGAAGTTCGCCTCCCACGCCTGGAAGAGGAAGTAGAACAGCAGGAACACGAACGCCGGTATCTCCTGCACGAAGAAGATCACGACGACGAAGATCAGCGTCAGCACCCGTGCCTGCGGCAGGAGCACGAAGTAGCCGCCGAGGACGGCCGAGATCGCGCCGCTCGCTCCGAGGTTCGGGATCTCCGCCGCCGCGGGCGTCGCCGTCGACAGCGTCACGATCGTCTGCAGCCCCGTCGCCGCGAGGCCGCCGAGGAGGTAGAAGGCGAGGAAGCGGAAGCGCCCGAGGGCGTCCTCGACGTTGTTCCCGAAGATCCACAGGAACAGCATGTTGCCGCCGAGATGGACCAGGTCGGCGTGCATGAACATCGAGGTGAACGCCGTCAGCGCCCACCCCTCGCCCACCACCCGGCACGACTCGTTCACCTCGCACGGGTGGAACGCGAGCTCGTCCACGGGCCCCTGCGGCGCCGTGAACGCGGCGTCCTGGACGAGGACATAGACGAGCACGTTCGCGACGATCAAGGCGACGGTGACGAGCGGGAACTGCCGGGTCGGAGCGTTGTCCCGGAGCGGGATCACGGGGCGCGATCGTAGCCACGGGCGGTTCCTCCAGACTTGACATCACTACGCTCAGGTTTTATTCTGTCGATGCAGTAAGACTCTTCCGAAGGAGGGAGTTCGACATGGCAACACTCGTTCGGTGGGAGCCGTTCCGCGAGCTCGCAAGCCTGCAGAACGAGATGAGTCGGCTGATGAGCAACGTGTTCGAGGGCGCCGGCAACGGCGGCGACGTCGGCCGCACCTGGCTGCCGGCGGTCGACGTGTGGGAGACCGAGCACGAGCTCGTCTACGCCTTCGACCTGCCCGGCGTCGCGCAGGACAAGATCACGGTCGAGTTCGACGACGGCACGCTGACGGTCGGCGCCGAGCGGGAGCAGTCCGAGGAGGTCTCGAAGGACCGGTACTACCGCTTCGAGCGCCGCTACGGGACGTTCTCCCGCACGGTCGCGCTGCCGCAGGGCGTCGACGAGTCGAAGATCCGCGCCGACTACAAGGACGGCGTGCTCGAGATCCACGTGGCAAAGCCGGAGCAGGCGAAGCCGAAGCGGATCGAGATCGGCGGCACCTCGGAGCAGGGCACGATCGAGGGCCGCGCCACCTCCGCCTAGCCGACAGCGGACGGCACCGCGATCACGAGGGCGGCCGACAGGCCGCCCTCGTCGTCAGAGGCAGGGAGGGGGCAAGGGGGAACCGCGAGGTTCCCCCGAAACAAGATGCGCGGGAACCACGTCCGC
>DATHTC010000294.1:0-6129 GCA_035463735.1 Gaiellaceae bacterium
CGCTTCGGCCGCGCACCGGTTCTCGGGGCTGACGTGGTTGGACGGGCGGGATGCGCCCGCTTCGCGGGCTGCGTTCCCGCGCGTCTCGTTGAGGGGGCACCTGGCGGTTCCCCCATGCCCCCTCCCTCCATGGCTGGGGACAGTCCCCGGACGCGGCTCCGACCGCCGCGAGGATTGGCGTCGGCGGGGCGCGGGCATCCTGTTCGCGCATGTACACGCCGTTCGGCATCGCCGTCGGGCTGATCCTCGTCGCGGTCGGAGCGATCCTCGTGTGGGGCGTCTCGGCCGATGCCGAGGGGATCGACGTCGACGCGGTCGGCGTCATCCTGATGGTCGTGGGGGCGATCTCGTTCCTGCTCTCGCTCCTGTTCTGGGACCGGTGGCGCGGCGGCGCGGCCTACGCGCGGCGCGAGCGATACGTCGAGCGGCCGGCCGCGCCGCGGACGGTCGAGCGGCGGGAGACGGTAGTCGAGGAGGACGTCGAGCCGCCGCCCGGAGCACCGCCCCCGCCGTAGGCATCCTCGCGCGATGAGCGCGCGCGACCCGGACGGTTTGCACCCGCCGCTCGAGCCGTATGCCGACGGGCTGCTCGACGTCGGAGACGGCAACCGGGTCGGCTGGGAAGCCTCGGGAAGCGCCGGCGGCAGGCCCGCGCTCGTCGTGCACGGCGGCCCCGGCTCCGGGTCGTCCCCGTTCAGCCGCCGCTTCTTCGATCCCGCCCGGTGGCAGATCGTCCAGTTCGACCAGCGCGGCTGCGGCCGGAGCACGCCGCACGCAGCCGACCCGGCGACGGACATGTCCGCCAACACGACGCGGCACCTTCTCGCGGACATGGAGCGGCTGCGTGAGCACCTCGGCGTCGACCGCTGGCTGCTGTTCGGGGGCTCCTGGGGATCGACCCTGAGCCTCGCCTACGCCGAGCGTCACTCCGAGCGCGTGTCCGGGATCGTCCTCTCAGGCGTGACCACCGGCCTCCACTCGGAGATCGACTGGCTCTATCGCGGCGTGGGGCGCTTCCTGCCGGAGCAGTGGGAGCGCTTCCGGGCCGGCGTGCCGGAGGAGGAGCGCGACGGCGACCTGACCGCGGCCTACGCGCGGCTGCTCGAGAGCCCGGACGCCGCGGTCCGCGACCGCGCGGCCGCCGAGTGGGTCGCGTGGGAGGACGCGGTCGTCTCGCACGAGACGCAGGGGAACCCGACCGCCTACAGCGACCGCGTGGACGACCGGCGGCTCGCGTTCGTCCGCATCTGCGCGCACTACTTCTCGCACCGCGCGTGGCTGGAGGACGGCGAGCTGCTGCGGAACGCCGGCCGCCTCGCCGGGATCCCCGGCGTGCTGATCCACGGACGCCTCGACCTCGGTGCGCCGCTCGGGCTCGCCTGGGATCTCGCGAAGGCGTGGCCCGAGGCCGAGCTCGTGGTCGTCGACGACGCCGGGCACACCGGCACGCCCGCGATGCGCCGCGCGATCGCCGCCGCAATCGCGCGCTTCGCCTGATCAGGCGGCGCGGCGCCCGGGGACGAGCCGGCCGATCGTGTCGGCGGCGATGTAACCCGCGAGCTTCGGGTTCTCCTGCAGCCGCCGCAGCGAGTACTCGTACCAGTGGCTCCCGAACGGGACGTAGATCCGCAGCCGGTGACCGTCCCTGACGAGCGCGTCGCCGACCTCCGGCCGAACACCGAGCAGGAACTGGAACTCGTAGTCGTCCCGGCCGAGGCCGTGCCGCTCGAGCGCGCGCTTGCTCTGCTCGAGCAGGTAGTCGTCGTGCGTCGCGATCGCGACGCGCGCGCCGGTCTCGAGCAGCGCATCGAGGGCCTGGACGAAGCTCGCACGGACGGCGTCGTAGTCCTGGTAGGCGATCGACTCGGGCTCGAGGTAGATCCCCTTGCAGAGGCGCACCCACGGCCGGAGGTCGGCGAGCCCGTCGATGTCGGCGAGCGTCCGCCGCAGCGCGGCCTGCAGGACGACGCCGACGTTGTCGATTCCGTCCTCGCGCAGCCGGCGGTACAGCGCGAGCGTGTCGGAGGTCGTCGACGAGTCCTCCATGTCGATGCGGACGAAGCGCCCGTGCTCGCCCGCGGCACTGACGACGGTGCCGAGGTTGTCGAAGCACAGGTCGGTCGAGAGCTTGAGCCCGAGCGCGGTCGGCTTGACGCTGACGTTCGCGTCGATGCCCGCCCGCTCGATCTCGGCCAGCACGTCGAGGTACGCACGCACGAAGCCCTCCGTCTCGGCCGCGCTCCTGATCTCCTCGCCGAGGACGTCGATCGTCGCCGTCTTCCCGCGCGCGTTGAGCTCCCGGACGACCTGCTCGGCGTCGGCCATGGTCTCGCCCGCGATGTAGCGGCTCGAGAGGCGCTTGACCACCGGCCGCGGCACGGCCGGCAGCATCCTCACGATCGCGCGGTCGTAGAACGCCACGAGCGCCCGCACCCTAACGGAGCCGCCGAGAAGAGAGCAGGGAGGGGGCATGGGGGAACCGCCAGGTTCCCCCGAGATCAGGACGCGCGGGATCGCAGCCCGCGAAGCGGGCGCATCCTGCCCGTCCAACCACGTCGGCCCACCTGACCACGCAGCGCGGCCGGAGCGCCCCGCCGCGAAGCGGCGCGCGCGGAGGCCATTCGACGACGTGCCCTCAGGTCCGCCTACGAGACCAGGCCACGGAGGCCGAAGCGCGCTTCATGCGCGCGAGAGGCCACGACGACGCCCCACCAACGCGACCCGGCGAAGGAGGGGGCTCGTGGGGGAACCATGGGTTCCCCCACGTCGTTATTCGCGCATGAACCCCTGGCGGGCCGCGCTCACGAGGGCGACGGCCTCGGGGAAGAGCACCTGCATCGCCTTCCGGAGTGCCTCGGCCTGGTCGCCTGGGGCGCCGGAGACGTCGACGCGGTTCAGCGCCGCCGCGGTCAGCTCGACTGCGGTGTTGAGCGTCAGGGTGGCGAACTGCTCGCGCTGCGCCTCGGCCACGGACTCCGCCTGCTGCTCGGCGAACTCGCGCAGGCCGCGCATCAGCTCCTCCGGGTCGCCGCCGAACGGGAATCCGAAGCCGCCTTCCATCGCATCAGTGTGCCACGAGCGGACGCTTGTAGGCGCGCTCGACCTCGCCCGCCAGCGCCTCGGCGACGACGGTGGCCTGTCGCATCGCGTGGGCGAACGGGGACGGCCCGTGCTCCCCGAGCGCCGCCTCCAGCCGAAGCGTCGCCGCGCCGATCTCGTCCAGCAGCGCCGGCGTCGCGAGACGAGGCGGCGCCCCGACGACCTGCTCGAGCGCGAGCGCTGCTTCCTCTGCAGCCTCGATCCCCGGCGGAGCCTCGCGAATCCGGAGCGCGACGAGTTGCGCGCGGAGGCCCTCGAGGTCGCCGCCACCCGCGACGTCGACCGCAACCTCGCAGAGTGCGGCAATCGACACGGCCTCCCGGATCGCGAGCCGGTCGGCCACCGGCTGTCCCCCCGCGTCGAGCGCAAGCCAGGCGCGCTTCTCCCCGGTGCCCGAAGCGTAGGCGCACAGGTACAGCCGGCGCCCGCCCGTGGGCTCCGTCGCCAGCACGGCCGCGACCTCCTCCCCGTCGTCCGCGTGCGCCGCAGCTGCAGCCGCGATCCGCTCGAGCTCCACGCTCAGCGACACGCGGGCAGGATAGTGACCGCCTCCCGGCCACCGCCTTACCATGGGCGGACGTGGACGCCGTCCTGACGCTCGAGGTCCTGTTCGCGCTCGCCGTCGTCGCGGCGGCGGCGCTCGTCGCGATGACGGCGACCGGACATGCGTCCGGGACGCTCCTCGCCGGCGGCGTCGCCGTGCTGGGCGTGCTCGCCGTCGTGGCGTGGGTCGTGTTCGCCTTCGACCCGCGGGAGGAGCTCGCGCTCTCGGCCGCCGGTATCACGGGGGCGCTGGTTGCAGCTGCCGCGACGCTCCCGCTCCGGCGGGCGCTCGAGCGCAACCAGCGCCTCGACGCCGACCTGGCGAGCTTCGAGCTCCGCCTCCGGCGACGCCTCGAGGAGCTCGCCGACGAGAATGCATCCGAGCTCGAGCGTCTCGTTACACGCACCCGCGCCGACACCGTCTCGCGGCTCGGCGAGGAGGAGCGACGGATCGCCGACGAGCGGCGACGCCTGATCGCGGAGCAGGAGCGCCGGGCGAGCGGCGAGCTCGCAGAGGCACTCGCAGCCGTGCAACGGCGGGTCGAGAGCCGCGTCGCCGGCTGGACCGAAGACCTCGAGCGGACGCAGCAGAACCTGTCGGCCGAGGTGCAGCGGCTCGCCGAGCGGCAGAAGAGCGTCGTCGCCGACGCAGAGGCGCGGATCACGGCCGACGTGACTCGGCTGACCGCCGGGACGGAGGAGGAGCGGGCCGCCCTCGGCCGCCTGCGCGACGAGCTCGGCCGCGCCGCCGAGCAGGTCGTCGCCCAGTCGACCGCCGAGCTCGAGCAGCACGCGGCGGAACGGCGCCGCGCCCTCCACGAGCTCGCGGAGCGCCTCCGCCGCCGCGAGCGGGAGCTGGCCGAGCGCGTCGAGCGCGAGGAGGCAGAGGCGGCGGCGCGCATCACGTCGGGCATCGCGGACGCCGAGCGGCGCGCCCTCGAGCAGCTCGCACGGACGAACGAGCGCGCCGTGTCCAGCTTCGCCGACGCAGCCTCGCAGCAGTTCACTGACGCGATCCGTAGCGCGCGCGAGGACGCCGCCCGGCGGCTCGCGCGCGAGCTCGACCGTGCCGTCGAGACGTTCGCGCGACAGGCCCAGACGGTGCTCGCGGAGCGGCTGTCGCAGGTCGGCGACGTCGGAGTCCAGCGGCTCGAGCGGCGCGTCGCCGACGTCGCGTCGACGCTCGAGCGCCAGCGCGACGAGCTCGTCACGGCGCTGGAGGAGCGCCTCGGGCAGGCCGAGGCGGAGCTGCGGAAGCGCCTCCAGACGCTCGCGAGCGACGCGGAGGCCGAGCGTGCGGTGCTCGACGCGCGGCTCCACGAGCTCGCGACCCGGATCGACGAGGCCGTGGCGTCCTCCCGCGAGCGGCTCGCCCGTCTCGAGGAGTTGCGGACGCGGTGAAGGGTTCCGCCCCCGCCCCGCGAACGCACGGCGCATGAGCGAGCTCGTCGAGACCGAGAGCGAGCGCACGAAGGTCGAGGGGTGGCGGCTCCACGTGCTGATCGAGAGCGGCTACCCACTGCACCTGGCCGAGCGGCTCGCGGCGAGCGAGGTCGACCTCCACCGCGCCGTCGAGCTCCTCCGCTCGGGGTGCGAGCCGGTCACCGCCGCCGAGATCCTGCTCTGACGCGCAGCCTCTAGGCTGCCTCCATGAAGGTCGAGGCGATCGACTACGGCGACCGCCGGGTCTACTCCGTCGCGTCGTTCAACCGCGGCGTCGCCGACTGGCTCGCCCGCCTGCCGACGGTCTGGGTCGAGGGCGAGGTCACCGAGCTCCGCCGGCAGCAGGCGTGGGCGAGCGTCTTCTTCACGCTCAAGGACCCGGACGACGGTTCGTGCCTCCCCGTGTCGATGGGCCGCGCGCGCTTCGACGCCCTCCGCCTCGACCTCCGCGACGGGGAGCGCGTCCACGTGTTCGGGCGGCCGGAGCTGTTCGAGCAGCGCGCTGACTTCCGCCTGCGGGCGCTCTCCGTCGAGCGGTTCGGGCTCGGCGACCACCTCGCGCGCCTCGAGCGGCTGAAGCAGGCCCTCGCCGCCGAAGGGCTGTTCGACGCCGCGCGAAAGCGGGCGCTGCCGGCGCTCCCGCGCCGGATCGGCCTCGTCACGGGCACCGAGGCAGCGGCGAAGCGCGACGTTCTCGCCACCGTCACGGCGCGCTTCCCGCCCGCGCGCGTCGTCGTCGCGGAGGCGTACGTCCAGGGGCCGCGGGCAGCGCGGGCGGTCGTCGACGCGCTCGCGCGGGTGTGCGCGGAGCCGGAGGTCGACGTCGTCGTCGTCGCCCGCGGCGGCGGCAGCTTCGAGGACCTCCTCCCGTTCAGCGACGAGCGGCTCGTGCGCGCGATCGCCGCCTGCCCGGTCCCCGTCGTGACGGCGGTCGGCCACGAGCAGGACACGCCGCTCTGCGACCTCGCAGCCGACGTCCGGGCGTCGACGCCGACGGCCGCCGGGAAGCTCGTCGTCCCGGACCTCGGCGAGCTGCTGGAGCGC
>DATHTC010000295.1:0-2186 GCA_035463735.1 Gaiellaceae bacterium
CCGGCATGTTGACGTCCAGGACGACGACGTCGGGGCGGACGGCGCGGATCCGCGTGCGCGCCGCCGCCGCCGAGCCGGCCTCGTCGACCTCGATGTCGAAGGTCTCGAACGTCGCCCGGATGAGCGTTCGCAGCGCCGCGTCGTCGTCAACGAGGAGGAGTCGCACCGTCTCCGAGAGCCCCCCGGTCGGTTCCAGGACCTCTGTCGGTGCCGCAGGCGTCGGACTTTAGCCGTACGCGTAGAAGCCCCGGCCCGACTTGCGGCCGAGTCGCCCGGCCTGCACGTACTGGCGCAGAAGCGGGCACGGGGCGTACTTCGGGTCGCCGAGGCCCTCGTGGAGCACCTCCATGATCGCGACACACGTGTCGAGCCCGATCAGGTCGGCGAGCGCGAGCGGCCCCATCGGGTGCGCGAAGCCGAGCCGCGCGATCGTGTCGATCGCCTCGGCCTCGGCGACGCCCTCCAGCAGCGCGTACGCGGCCTCGTTGATGAACGGCATCAGGATCCGGTTCGAGACGAAGCCGGGAAAGTCGCGCGCCTCCGCCGGCGTCTTGCCGAGGTCCTCCGCGAGCGCGACGACGGCCGCCGCCGTCTCGTCGGACGTCTGCAGTCCCCGGATCACCTCGACGAGCTTCAGCACCGGCACGGGGTTGAAGAAGTGCATCCCGACGACCTGCTCCGGCCGCCCGGTGGCCGCGGCGAGACGCGTGATCGGGATCGACGAGGTGTTGGAGGCGAGGATCGCCTCGGGCGGCAGCACGCCGTCGGCCCGCCGGAACAGCTCCTCCTTGACGGCCGCGTCCTCCACGACCGCCTCGATCATCAGCTCCGCCGGGACGAGGTCGTCGGCAGGCTCGACGCGCGCGAGCACCTCGTCGGGGTCGGGACCGCCCTTCTCCGCCAGCTTCCCGAGGCTCCGCCGCATCGTCTCGAGCCCGCGCTCGGTCGCGCCCGGCGCGGCATCGTGGAGCGAGACGCGGCGCCCGGACGCGGCCACGACCTGGGCGATCCCGCCGCCCATCTGGCCTGCGCCGACGACGAGCACGTGCTGGAACTCCACGGCGCGGGAGGCTACCGTCCGCCCGTGCCCCGCGCCGCGAACGGCCTCTGGTACGAGCGCACCGGCTCGGGCGAGCCGGTCGTGCTGCTGCACGCGGGCGTGGTCGACTCCCGGATCTGGGCGCCGGTCGTCCCGGCGCTGGCCAAGCGGTACGACGTCGTCGCGTACGACCAGCGCGCCTACGGGCGGTCGGACGGCTGGGACGGCCCGTACTCGCTCGTCGGCGACCTCACGGGCCTCCTCGACGAGCTCGGGATCGCGCGGGTGTCGCTCGTCGGGCTCTCGCGCGGGGGCCGGATCGCGCTCGACGCGGCCCTGACGACGCCGGAGCGCGTGACGCGGCTCGCGCTCGTCGCCTCGGGGCTACCGGGCCATCCGCTCCACGTCGAGGCGACGCCGGAGCAGGAGGCGCGCTGGGAAGCCGCCGAGGAGCGCGGCGACGCGGCGGAGCTCGCCGAGCTCGACCTCGAGGTCTGGGCGCCGCTGGGCGCGGACGAGGAGCTGCGCGCGATGTTCCTCGAGAACGCGGTCGCCTCGAACGGCGACGACCCGGCGGTGGAGGCCGAGCCACCCGCGGCCACGCGCCTCGGCGAGATCCGCGTGCCGACCCTCATCGTGACGGCCGACCACGACGTACCGGGGATCAACGAGATCGGCGACGTCCTCGAGCGCGAGATCAAGGGCGCCCAGCGGCTCGTGATCGCGAAGGCCGACCACATGGTTCCGTGGCGGTCGCCCGACCAGCTGGCGTCGGCGCTGATCGCCTTCCTGGGCTGACTCCGTACGGGCGGTCGTGGTTTCCGCCGATGACGGCGCGCCGCGCGCCTTGCGACCCTGCCTACAGAGAGCCGACGTGCGCCCGCAGCGTGGATACGACACGACGGTCGCGGCGCTCCTGCGCGAGCTCGCGCTGGTCGCCGTGGCCGCGCTCGCCTACGTCGGCGTGCGCGCTGCGACCGAGGGCAGCGTCCCGACGGCGGTCGCCAACGGCCGCCGCATCCTCCGGCTCGAGGAGGCGCTCGGGATCGCGTGGGAGGAAGCCGCGCAGGCTGCGCTGCTCGACTCGGACGCGCTCGTCACGCTCGCCAACTGGATCTACATCTTCGGCCACTGGCCGGTGATCCTG
>DATHTC010000296.1:0-2601 GCA_035463735.1 Gaiellaceae bacterium
GGCCCTCTCCGACGAGCTCGCAGACCACATGGGCCTGCGGCACGGCGACGTCGCCGACGTCGCCTCTGCGTACGCGTACCTCGACGCACCCGCCGACGTCGTCCGGGTCTGCACCGGCCCCGTCTGCGACTGCCTCGGCGCGCACGACGTGCTCGCACGGGCGCGCGAGCACGGGGAGGCGATCGAAGCCGCCTGCCTGGGGCACTGCGACCGCGCGCCGTTCGCGCAGCGCGGCGACGAACCGCTCGTCCCCGTCGAGCACGCCTGCGGCGACGGGCCCTCGATCGGCCTCGGCCGGCTCGACGCGACGCTCGCCGACTACGGCACGTTCGAGGGATTGGCCGTCGCGCCCGACCGTGTGCTCGCGGAGCTCGAGGCGTCCGGCCTGCGCGGCATGGGCGGCGCCGGATTTCCGGCCTTCCGCAAGTGGGCCGCCGTGCTCGCCGAGCCGGGCCCGCGCGTTGTCGTCGTCAACGCGGACGAGGGCGAGCCGGGGACGTTCAAGGACCGCTACGTGCTGGAGCGTCGCCCGTACCTGCTGCTCGAGGGACTGCTCGTGGCGATGCGCGTGGTCGGGGCGACGGAGGCGCACGTCTACCTGCGCGAGGAGTACGGACGCGCCCGCGAGCGGCTCCTCGCCGCGCTCGGCGAGCTGCGCGAGGCCGGACTGCTCGACGGGAAGACGGTGGAGCTCGTCGTCGGCGCCGGCTCGTACATCTGCGGCGAGGAGAGCGCGCTGCTCGAGTCGATGGAGGGCCGCCGCCCGATGCCGCGGCTGCGGCCGCCGTACCCGGCGCAGCGCGGCTACCTCGGCCACCCGACGCTCGTGAACAACGTCGAGACGCTCGCGCACGTGCCGGCGATCCTGCGGCGCGGAGGCGCGTGGTTCGCCGGCCTGGGAGTCAACGGCGAGCGCGGCGTGCGGCTCTTCTCGGTCTCCGGCGCGGTCGCTCGCCCGGGCTGCTACGAGGCGCCGTGCGGCACGACGCTGCGGGAGCTCGTCGAGGGCTTCGGGGGCGGGGCGACGGAGCCGGTCGGGGCGATCGTCCCGGGCGGCGCCGCGAGCGGGATCCTGCCGCCGGACGCGCTCGACCTGCCGATGAGCGACGCGGCGCTCCGCCCGTGGCAGGCGGGCGTCGGCTCGGCCGCGGTGCAGGTCTTCCCGAAGCGCTACCCGGTGCTGCGCCTGCTCGCCGAGACGATGCGCTTCTTCGCGGAGGAGTCGTGCCAGAAGTGCACGCCCTGCCGGATCGGCAACCGCGCCCTGCACCACGTCGCGGAGGAGCTGCAGCACGGCCGCGCCGCGATGACGCGCCGGGAGGTCGAGCAGTGGCTGGTCGCGATGGAGCGCGCGTCGATCTGCGGGCTCGGGCAGACGGCGCCGCTGCCGTTCCGCGCGGCGATGCGGCACTGGCCCGAGCTGTTCGTCCCCCTCGGGGAGGCGGCGTGAGGCTCCTGCTCGACGGACGCGAGGTCGAGGCGCGCGAGGGCGAGCTCCTCCTCGACGCGCTCCGTCGCGAGGGCGTCGACGTCCCCACCCTGTGCCACGACGACAAGCTCGAGCCCTACGGCGGCTGCCGCCTCTGCCTCGTCGAGGTCGAGGGGCAAGCGCGGCCCGTCGCCGCGTGCGCGACCCGCGTCGCCGAGGGCATGGCCGTGTCGACGAACGGCGCCACCGCCGGGCTGCGGAGGACGCTCACGGAGATGCTGCTCAGCGAGCATCTCTCGCCCTCGCCCGGCGGCCGCCCGAACGAGCTGCTCGACCTCGCCGCCGCCGAGCAGGCCTCGCCGCCGCTCGTCCTCCCCGACACGCCGCGCGAGCCCTACGCCGACCGCAACGGCCTGCTCGGGTACGACCCGGACGCGTGCATCCTCTGCGCCCGCTGCGTTCGCTACACGCGCGAGGTGATGGGCTGCGGCGCGCTCGGGATCGAGGGCCGCGGCGCCGACGCGCGGGTCGTCCCCACGCACGGGTTCTCGTGGCTCGACACCGAGTGCGAGCTCTGCGGCGGCTGCCTCTCGGTCTGCCCGACCGGCGCGATCTACGAGAAGCAAGCGAACGGCACGCGGGAGCGCGAGCTGACGAAGGTGCGGACGACGTGCCCGTACTGCGGCGTCGGGTGCCAGCTCGACCTCAACGTCGACCCCGCGACGCAGCGGATCGTGAAGGTGACCTCGCGCCGCGGCTACGCCCCGAACGACGGCGAGCTCTGCGTCAAGGGCCGCTTCGCGTACGGCTTCGTCCACCACGAGGATCGGCTCGCCGAGCCCCTCGTCCGCGGCGCCGACGGCGAGCTCCACCCGGCGACGTGGGAGGAGGCGCTCGACGCCGCCGCCGCCGGCCTCCTGGAGGTGAAGCGGCGCCACGGGCCGCAGGCGCTCGGCGTCGTCGCCTCCGCGCGGCTGACGATGGAGGAGAACTTCCTGATCCAGAAGCTCGCGCGCACGGCGCTCGGCACCAACTCGGTGCACTCGTGCGAAGCGACCTGACACGCTCCGACTCTTTACGGCCTGGTCAGGTCGTTGGGCAGGGGAGCAACCACCAACTCGATCCCGGAGATCGACGACTGCCGCTTCCTGCTCGTGATCGGCTCGAACACG
>DATHTC010000297.1:0-1628 GCA_035463735.1 Gaiellaceae bacterium
GTCGTCGCCGCTCCCTCCCGGCGCGATCGTGTGTTCCACCATCGGCGTTGCGGGGTTCCCGCACCGCGGCTGCCACGAGGCGCGCCGCCACGGGGCGGACGGCGGGAAAAGGAGGCGGCGGCGTACGCGCCCAGGATCCGCGTGCGCGGATAACGATTGGCGGCGTCGAGCGGATGGCAGTCGTCGCGGCGCGCGCGATGGTCAGGTCCTGGCACCTGATCAGAGGGGGACGGGATGAACGTCAACGACATCCCCGTGTGGCGGCGCCCCCTCGCGGCCCTGGCGCTCGTCGCGTCGGTCGCGCTGGCGGCGTCGCTCGCGGTCGCGATCAGCGGGAGCGCGCCCGCCGCAGGACCGCCGCCGGGAATGGGCCCTGGGGGCCATGACGAGGGGACGGAGGAGTACGCGGCTCCGGCGGCGCTCTACCGCGTCGCCGCCGACGGAACGGGGCTCGTGCGCCTGACGCAGGGGCCGGGTTACAACACCTGGAGCGACAACCACGCGAGCGTTCGCGCCGACGGGGCGATCGTGTTCTCGAGCACGCGCCCCGATCCCGACGACGGCTCGACCGACGCCGACCTCTGGATGCGCGAGGCCGACGGCACGCTCGTCCAGCTCACCGACAACACCACCGCCCTGAACGAGGAGACGGGGGCGGTGGAGCCCATCGACGACCTCAACCCGGCGTTCTCGCCGGACGGCACGAAAGTCGCCTACCAGAGCGCCCCGCCCCCGTCGGAGGAGGGCGAGGAGGAGGAAGGCGGCGGCGGGCCGCCCGGAACCAGCGGGCTGGCCGGGTCGCAGATCTGGGTCGTCGACGTCGAGACGAAGGCGGCCGAGCCGATCACGCTGATCAAGGCGTCAACGGGCGCGGCGAAGCACCCGACGTGGTCGCCCGACGGCGACCGGATCGCGTTCACCGTCGGCGACGGCACCCGCATGCACATCGTGGCGATCGACGTCGACACCGCGACCGGCACCGACGTCATGGACGTCACGCCCGGCGGCAGCACGGACAGCATGCCGGCCTGGAGCCCCACCGACGCCAACGTGATCGCGTTCACGCGCGGCCTCGGAATCGCGATGGACGTCTACGCGAAGAATCTCGCGAGCGGGCTCGTGTACCCGCTCGCCGCGACCCCTTCCGAGATGGAGTCCGAGCCGGCCTGGTCGCCGGACGGATCGGCGATCGCCTACCAGCGCGGCGACGAGTCGCTCGGCGCCTCGATCTGGCTGATGGCGCCGGACGGCACGAACCAGCAGCGGGTGACCACGGCGACGGCCTGGTCCGACCGCGACCCGGCGGTCGCGCCGGACGGGACGATCGTCTTCGAGAGCACACAGGACGCCGTTCCGGCCGCCGACCTCCGGATCACGAAGACCGGAAGCCCGGCGGCGGTCGTGACCGGCGAGACGGTGACCTACACGATTCCGGTCGTGAACGGCGGCCCGCTGACGGCGACGGGCGTCGCCGTCGTGGACACGCTCCCCGCGGGCCTGCAGTACCTTTCCGCGGCCGCCGTGCTGACCCCGTCGGAGCACGGCGAGGAGGAGCCCGAGGAGCCCTCGTTCACGCCGACGGTGAGCGTCGCGGGGAACGTCGTGACCGTCGCGCTCGGCGACCTGCC
>DATHTC010000298.1:0-3871 GCA_035463735.1 Gaiellaceae bacterium
TCGGCGCGGGCGCTCCTCTTCGACGAGGAGGCGCGGTCGGTGGGCGCGGGGGCGCGGGTGCGCTACGGCCCGACCCGCGGCCACTCGGGGCGGCTCGGGGTGTTCGACGCGGAGGAGTTAGTGGCTCTGAGCCACGAAGTCGTCTCCGAGGCGCGGCGGGCGGCCGGGGGCGCGGTCGACGCGGTCGCGATCTCGTGCTTCTGGCACAGCCTCGTCGCGGTCGACGCGCGGGGGCGGCCGCTGACCGGCGTCCTCACCTGGCGCGACGACCGCTCGGCCCCCGATGCCGAGTCGCTCGCGCGACGGCTCGACGAGGATGCCGTCCACTCCCGCACCGGCTGTCCGCTGCACCCGAGCTTCTGGCCGGCGAAGCTCGCCTGGCTCCGCCGCGAGCAGCCGGAGGCGTTCGCCGAAGCGCGGCGGTTCGTCTCGTTCCCCGACCTCCTCGTCGATCCCGCCCGCACGAGCATGTCGTCCGCGAGCGCGACCGGCCTCCTCGACCAGCGCACGCTCGCGTGGGACGAGGAGCTCTGCGCGGTGCTGGGCGTCGACCCGACGCGGCTGCCGGCCCTCGACGACGGGCCCGAGGAGCGGGACGAGCCCTGGTTCCCGGCGATCGGCGACGGTGCCGCCGCGAACCTCGGCGCCGGCTGCGTCACGCGCGACCGCGCCACGCTGACGATCGGGACGTCCGGCGCCCTCCGCGTCCTGCACGCGACCGCCGACCTGCGCCCGAGGCCCGGCCTCTTCCTCTACCGCCTCGACGCAGCGCGCGTGGTCGAGGGCGGCGCGCTCTCGGACGGCGGCAACCTCCACGACTGGCTCGAGCGGACGCTCCGGCTCGGCGAGGGAGCAAGTGGCTCAGAGCCACAAAGTCGGCTCGCCGAGCGACCGCCGGCCGGCCACGGGCTCGCGTTCCTGCCCCTGCTCGGCGGCGAGCGGAGCCCCGGCTGGCACCCTCGCGCCGCCGGCGCGATCACCGGGCTCACGTTCCGTACCACGCCGGAGGACCTGCTCCAGGCCGCGCTCGAGGGCGTCGCGCTCCGCTTCGCCGAGATCGCCGACCTGCTGCCCGGCGTCCGCGAGGTGGTCGCGACGGGGAAGGCGACGGCGGCGAACCACGACTGGGTCCAGATCCTCGCCGACGTGCTCGAGCGGCCCGTGACGCTCTCGGGGGCCGGGGAGGCATCAGCGCGCGGCGCCGCGGTGTGGGCGCTCGAGCGGCTCGGCGCCTCGCCGCCGCCGCCGCCGTCAGGCCCGACGTTCCAGCCGAGGGCAGATCGGACAGAGGCATATCGTTCAGCACGAGAGCGGCAACGCAGGCTCTACCAAGCGGCGACGGAGGACGGCGCGTGACCGAGAACGAGATCCAGCGACGGGCAATCGACACGATCAGGGCGCTCTCCATGGACGCGCCGCAGACGGCCGGCGCCGGCCACCCAGGCACGGCGATGGCGCTCGCGCCGCTCGGGTACCTGCTCTACACGCGGTACCTGCGCCACAACCCGGCGAACCCGCACTGGCCGGGTCGCGACCGCTTCATCCTCTCCGCCGGCCACGCCTGCATCCTCCAGTACTCGCTCCTCCACCTCACCGGCTACAACCTCTCGCTCGAGGAGCTGAGGCGGTTCCGGCAGTGGGAGTCCCTCACGCCCGGCCACCCCGAGGCGCACGACACGCCGGGAGTCGAGGTGACGACCGGGCCGCTCGGCCAGGGGTTCGCGAACGGCGTCGGCTTCGCGATCGCCGAGCGGTTCCTCGCCGAGCGCTATAACCGGCCCGGAAGCGAGCTCGTCGACCACCGCGTCTTCGCCATCTGCTCCGACGGCGACCTGATGGAGGGGGTCTCCAACGAGGCCGCGTCGATCGCGGGCCACCTCGCGCTCGGCAAGCTCGTCTACTTCTACGACGACAACCGGATCACGATCGACGGCACGACCGCGATCTCGTTCGACGGCGAGAACCAGGAGGCCCGGCTCGAGGCCCAGGGCTGGCACGTGCAGCGCGTGGAGGACGTGAACGACCTCGACGCGCTCACGGCCGCGATCGACGCCGCGATCGCGGAGGAGGAGCGGCCGTCGCTCGTCTCCGTCCGCTCGCACATCGCCTTCCCGGCGCCGAGCGCCGTCGACACGGCGAAGGCGCACGGGTCGCCGCTCGGGGAGGACGAGGTCCGGGCGACGAAGGAGGCGATGGGCTTCGACCCGGACGCGTCCTTCGCCGTCGACCCCGACGTGTACGAGCACATGAGCCAGATCGCCCGCGGGATCGAGCTCGAGCAGGAGTGGACGGACCGCCTCGAGCGCTGGTCGACCGCGTTCCCGGCCCTGCGCGAGGACTGGGACCAGGTGCACAGCGGCCGGCCGCGCCCGGGCTGGGAGACCTCCTTGCCGGAATTCCCGTCTGGCGAGGACGTGGCCACGCGGGACGCGGGGAAGAAGATCATGAACGCGCTCGCCCCGTTCGTCCCGACGATGATCGGCGGCGCCGCCGACCTCGTCGAGTCCACGAAGACGGAGGTCGTCGGCGGCGGCGTCTTCGCGGCCACGCACGCCGGCCGCAACATCGCGTTCGGCATCCGCGAGCACGCGATGGGGTCGATCGTGAACGGGATCGCCCGCCACGGCGGGATGGTGAAGCCGTTCGGCTCGACGTTCCTGATCTTCAGCGACTACATGCGGCCGGCCGTCCGGCTCTCGGCGCTGATGGGCGCGGAGACGGTGTGGGTGTGGACGCACGACTCCGTCGGCCTCGGCGAGGACGGGCCGACGCACCAGCCCGTCGAGCACCACATGGCGCTGCGCGCGATCCCGAACCTCTGGTACGTCCGGCCCGCGGACGCGAACGAGACGTCGTACGCGTGGAAGGTGGCGCTCGAGCGGCGGGACGGCCCGGTCGCGCTCGCGCTCACGCGCCAGAAGGTGCCGACGCTCGACCGGAGCGACCTGGCCGCCGCGGCGGGCGTGGAGCGCGGCGCCTACGTGCTGTGGGAGTCGGGCGAGCCGGACCTGATCCTGATCGCGACGGGCTCGGAGGTCTGGCTCGCGCTCGAGGCGGCGCGGAAGATCTCCGCCGAGAACGGCACCAACGTCCGTGTGGTGTCGATGCCGTGCATGGAGCTCTTCCGCGCGCAGCCGGGGGAGTACCGGGACGAGGTGCTGCCGCCGGACGTGCGGGCGCGGCTCTCGCTCGAGGCCGGGGTCACGCTCGGCTGGAAGGAGTGGGTCGGGGACGAAGGCGACTCAGTCGGGATCAACCGCTTCGGCGCCTCCGCCCCGGGCACCGAGGTGCTCGAGCGCCTCGGCTTCACGGTCGACAACGTCGCCGCGAAGGCCTCCGCGCTGCTCGAGCGGGTCGCGTGAACGTCGCCGTCGCGTTCGACCACCGCGGCGTGAAGCTCCGCGAGCGCGTGCTCGCGCTGCTCGAAGAGCTCGGCCACGACGCCGTCGACCTCGGCACCGACACCGGCGAGGTGCGGATCGACTACCCGGACAAGGCGCGCGAGGTCGGCGAGGCGATCCAGGAGGGGCGCGCGGAGCGGGCGATCCTCGTCTGCGGCTCCGGCGTCGGCGCGTCGGTCTCCGCGTGCGAGCTCGCGGGCATCCGCGCCGCCATCTGCCACGACGTCTACTCGGCGCACCAGGGCGTCGAGCACGACGACATGAACGTGCTCTGCCTCGGCTCCGGCGTCGTGGGCGAGGACCTCGCCGCCGACCTCGTCCGCGCGTTCCTCGCGGCGCGCTTCGACGGCGGGGAGCGCTACGTCGCCAGACTCAGAAAGGTCGAGGAAATGGAAAGGACGATGCTCCATGGCTGAGTCGAAGCTGCACAAGCTGTCGAAGAAGGGCCAATCCGTCTGGGTCGACTCGAT
>DATHTC010000299.1:0-6991 GCA_035463735.1 Gaiellaceae bacterium
GGGGGGGCCCGGCCCGCGCCCCCCCCCCGCGCCTCCGGCGAAACCCCGATGGCACGGCGCGCGGCGGGCGCGAGGGTGGTCGCAGCGACTCAGAGGAGGTCACATGGCGAAGATCAAGGAGGCCGCGTCCGCGTTCCTCGAGAAGAAGCGCGTGGCCGTCACCGGCGTCTCCAGGGAGCCGAAGGACCACGGGAGCAACGTCGTCTACCGCCGCCTTCGCGACCGGGGCTACGAGGTGTTCGCCGTCAACCCGAACGCCGACGAGGTCGAGGGCGACCGCTGCTACCACGACCTGCGCTCGATCCCCGGCGGCGTCGACGCGGTCGTGATCGCGACCCGGCCCGAGCGCGCGGAGGCGACGGTGCGCGAGTGCGCCGAGCTCGGGATCGGCCACGTGTGGATGCACCGTGGCCCCGGCGCCGGCAGCGTCTCGCCCGCGGCCGCCGCGTACGGCCGGGAGCACGGGATCCACGTGATCGACGGCGGCTGCCCGTGCATGTTCGGCCCGACCGCGGACTTCGGCCACAAGCTGATGCGAACGGTGTTCACGCTCAGCGGCAACGTTCCCCGGGAGGTCTGAGGCGGCCCGGTAGGGTCGCCGCGTGGCGCTGCTGCGGATCCCCGAGCCGTACGACTTCGCGCTCTCGACCGAGCGGTTCCGCGCATTCGGGCGCGACCTCTCGACGCTCTGGCACGACGGCGGCCTCCACCGTGTCGTGGCCGGACGGGAGGTGCGGATCGAGGCGGCACCGGGCGGGGTGGAGGTGGAGCCGCTCGACGCCGGGACCGAGCCGGTCGTCCGGCGGCTGCTCGGGCTGTCGTTCGACCTCGACGCCTTCCGTGCCTTCGCCGCGGGCGACGACGTGCTCGCGCCGCTCGAGGGCCGCCTCCGCGGCTTCCGACCGCCGCTCCAGCCCGATCCGTGGGAGGCGCTCGTCACCTCGATCACCGCGCAGCAGGTCTCGCTCCACTCCGCGTCCGCGATCCGCAGCCGGCTGATCGAGCGCTTCGGCGAGCGCGTCGGGCACGGCTGGGCGTTCCCCTTGCGCGCGCGGATCGCCGCCGCGAGCGAGGAGGAGGTCGTCGCCGTCGGCTTCTCGCGGCGCAAGGCCGAGTACCTCGTCGCGCTGGCACGCTCCGAGCTCGACCTCGACGGGCTCGCCTCGCTCACCGACGAGGAGGTGCAGGCGGCGATCACGGCGCAGCGCGGGCTCGGCGAGTGGACGGCCGACTGGTTCCTCGCGCGGCACCTCGGACGTCCGCGCGCGTGGCCCGCGGGCGACCTCGGGCTGCGCAAGGCGGTCGAGCGCTTCCTCGGCGCTGTCGACGACGTCCGTGCCGCCGGCGAGCGCTTCGAACCGTTCCAGAACCTCGCGGCGCACTACCTCCTGCTAGGACTTCGAGTGCCGTGACCCTCGCGATCCGCCGCGCCACCGAGTCCGACCTGCCGATGCTCGACGAGCTGTGGCGCGCGTTCTGCGACGAGGCGCCTGTGCCCCCGCACGTCGACCTCGACCTCGAGCAGGAGCTGCGCGAGGTCGCCGAGATCGTGCGCGACGAGGTGGCGCTCGTCGCGGAGGAGGACGGCCGCGCCGTCGGCTTCGCCCTCGCCCGCCCGAAGAGCCCGCGCCTGGCGCGGCTCAGCGACCTCTACGTCGTCCCGGACGCCCGCGGCCGCGGCGTGGCGTCGGCGCTGATGCAGGAGGTCCTCGCCGCGTTCCCGGACGCGGAGTACGTGACGCTCGAGGTCGGCGCCGAGAACGGCCCGGCCCGCTCCCTCTATGCCCGCTGGGGGTTCGTCGACGACCAGCTCGTGCTCGTGGCGCCCCGCGCGGAGCTGGAGCACCGCCTCTCCGGCCGCCCCGCCGGCGAGACGTTCGGCTCGATCCACGTCCAGTCCGACGACGCACCCGCGGTGGAGCGGGCCGTGCGTCAGTTCGTCCCGCGCTTGCCTGGCCGTTCGCGCGGCAGCCTCCTCGTGCCGCCGCGGCACGGCTGGATCGCGGTCTACGACGACGCGTGCGATCGCGACCCGAGGCAGCTCCACCGGCTCGCGCGCGAGCTCTCCGACCGGATGGGCTGCGTCGTGCTCGCGATCGGGGTCGAGGAGGGCGCTGTCGTGCGCTTCGCGCTGCTCGAGCGCGGCAAGGTGATGGACGAGTACCTCTCCGTGCAGGAGTACTACGGCCCGCTGCCGCCCGGGGACGTCGTCGCGCTGGCGGCCAACCCGACCGTCGTCGCGCGCCTCACCGGCGCCGACCCGGGCGAGGTGCGCGCCGCCGCCGCGCACGCGGCCATGCCCGCCGAGCTCCCGCCGGTGCGCGAGCTGGCGTCGTCCATCGCCGCGACGATGGGGATCGAGGGCGTCGACCACGGGTGGGCGGACGCGCCGGAGATTCCGGGCGCGATCCGCCTCGACCGCGCGTGACCGTCGTCCTGCTGCACGCGCTCCCGCTCGACGAGCGGATGTGGGAGCGGCAGCTCGAGGCGCTGCGCGGCCACGACGTGGTCGCGCCGCGGCTCTACGGGCGCGGGCGGACGATGGACGAGTGGGCCGCGTCCGTCCTCGACGAGGTCGATGGGGACGCGCTCGTGCTCGTCGGGTCGTCGATGGGCGGCTACTGCGCGCTGCGCATGGTCGCGCAGGCGTCCGGCCGCGTCCGCGCCGTGCTGCTCGCCGGCTCGCGCGCCGACGCCGACACCGAGGAGCGGCGGGCGGTGCGGGCGGAGACGCTGGAGCTGCTGGCGCGGGACGGCGCGCCCGGCCTGTGGGAGTCGATGCGCCCGAAGCTGTTCGGGGAGGGCGCTCCCGCGGAGGCGGTCGAACGGGCGCGGATGCTCGCGCTCGAGCGGTCGCCGGAGGAGCTGACCGGCGCCGTGGAGGCGACCCGCGACCGACCCGACTCGACCGACGTCGCGCGTTCGCTTCCGCTCGGGCTCGTCCTCGGCGACGGGGACGTGTACGTCGACGAGGAGTACGCGCGCCGGCTCGTCGCGGGCTCGCAGCACGCGTGGCGGCTCACCGTCCCCGACTGCGGCCACCTCCCGGCGCTCGAGCAGCCGTTCGTCTTCAACGCCGTCCTCGTGGGGGCGCTCGCGCAGTGGACGTAGACGGCGACGAGTTGGCGCGGCGGCTCGACGACCCTCACCTGGTCGTCCTCGACGTTCGCACGGCGGCCGAGTACGCCGGTGCGGCCGGCTATTCGTGCGACGCGCGTCACGGCCACCTGCCCGGCGCGCGCCACCTCGAGCTGAACGAGCTGCTCCGGCTGGACGAGGCGGCGCTGCGCGAGCGGCTCGGGGACCCCGCCGAGGTGGAGGTCGTCGCCTACTGCCACTCTGGGAGCCGCTCCGCGATGGCGGTGGCGCGGCTGCGGGCCGCCGGCTTCGACGCGCGCAACTATGCCGGCTCGTGGCACGAGTGGAGCGGCGATCCCTCGCGCCCCGTCGAGGGCCCGGGCGGCGGGACCTGACGACGCCACGGACCGCGTCACATGCAAAGACCACTCCGCTTCGCGGAGCAGAGGCCGCGACAGGTCGCCTGGAGACGCGAGAGGGGCCGCCGGAGCGGCCCCTCGCGTTGCGTCGCTCGCTCCGCCGCCTAGCGGAGCCGGAGGCGGATCGCCCGGTTGTTCAGCAGCCGGTACCCGCTCGCCGTCGCGCGGATGCACGGCACCGGTGCGAACTGCTGCACGCAGTCGTCGACGTTCCGGACCGCGACGATCGCGCGGGCGCGGAACGTGTAGCGGCCCGGCCGGAGCCGCACCGTCGTGGCGAAGTTGCCGCGGGCGTTCGTGCGCACCGTCCGGATCACGCGGACGCCGCGCAGGATCTGCACGGCGGCGCCGGCGACGGCGACGCGGTTCTCGCTCACGCGCCCGCGGAAGGTGACGGTGTTGCGCCGGTGGTTCGGCGCGGCCGTGAGCACGACCTGCGCCGGGAGCCGGTCGATCGACTGCACCTCGACCGTGCCGGTCGGGTTCGGGACGCCCGAGTTCGGCGTCCACGGAGTCATCAGCGCGCTCCAGCGGTACGCGCCGCCGGCGGTCGGGTTCGTGAACACGTTCCGGATCGACAGCGAGGCGCTGAGCAGCTTCGCCCCGAGCTGCGCCCTGGCCGGACCGGCCTCCGGGTACGGCGAGGGGAGGCAGGCCGTCAGCCGCCCGGAGAAGCGGTCGGCGAGCGGGCCCGCGGTGATCGTCTCGACGTACATCGGCACCGTCAGCGTCTGCCCGGCGGCCGTCAGCTGCAGCAGCCACACGCCCGCGATCTGCGGGCTCCCCGTGCACGCCGCCCCCTGCGGGTAGCGGTCGGGCGCGTACGTGTCGCCGACGATGTTCCCCGTCACCGGGACCTGCGCCTCTGCGGCGATCGCGGTGGCGTTGATGACGGCGGCGGCCGTGCCGATGTTCTGGCCGGCCTGCGGCACGAGCGAGGTGACGTACCCCTGCGGGACGTAGATCTGCACGCGGAACGTGGCGTCGTCCTCGATCGCCGCGCGGAAGTTGATGCGGAACGGCGCGCCGGTGCTCTGGCGCTCCGTCGGCATGTCGACCCAGAACCGGGGCGACGAGTACGCGGCCGATGCCGGGCTCGCGACCGCGAGGGCGCCGATCACGAGTCCCGCTGCCACCAGCGCGCGAACGAGTTGCTTCATCGGGCTTCCTTTCCGGGATGACGAATCACAGACACCTCGGGATGCGATGCGAGGAGTCGATTCTGGCCCGGGCGATGGTACGGAAAACGGCGCCCTCGCAAGCTTTACAACTTGGAAGCGATTACCCCTTGGCGCCGAGGAGGCCGCTGAACGGCTGCCAGCGGCCCTTGCGGTAGCGGTAGAGCTGCGCCTTCGCGATCGGGAAGTAGCTCGACGGCGTCGTGCGGACGACGACGCCCGGGAGGAGGAACGGGTTGTTCCGCTCGTCGAGCCGCGTCGCCGCCCGCAGCAGCGAGGCGCGGGTCAGGTTGCGCCCGGCCCTCCGCAACGCGTCGACCATCGTGAACGCGAACGCCATCCCGGCGTAGTGGTAGACGTCGCCGACGCGGCAGCCGGAGCAGTAGCGGGCCATCAGCTGCCGGTAGAGGCGGACGCCGCGATCCCTCGCCCAGCGCGGGTTCGTCGGGTCCTTGAGCCACGCCATCGAGATCGCGTCCGCGACCACCCGCGGCGCGCTCGCGGCGGCCGTCTGCATCACCGACGGCTCGATCGAGATCGAGTTCACGTACAGCTGCGGCTTCCACCCGAGCTTGTTGACGGCGATCGCCGCGCGGATGAAGAAGAGCGGCGTCGTGAACAGCATCAGCGTGTCGGCGCGGGAGGCGCGGAGCGCGGCGATCTGCGAGGCAACGTCGACCTCGGTCGGGTCGTGGCGCTGCACGGCGACGACGCGCGCGCGGCTCTTCGCCAGGCCGCGGCGCAGGCCCGCGAGCAGGTCGGCCCCGAGCGGGCTGTCCTCCGCCAGCACCGCGATCCGCGCGCGCGGGCGCGTGCGGGCGACGTTGCGCCCGTACATCGCGCCCTCGCCGACGTAGCTGGGGAGGTAGCCCATCGTCCACGGGTAGCGCCTGGGGGTGCCCGAGAGCGCCGAGGAGCCGTCGCCGACGAACAGCTGCGGCACCTTCATCGCGTTCAGCAGCGGGCGGACGGCGAGGTTGTTCGCCGTGCCGACCGAGGCGAAGAGCGCGAACACGCCGTCCTCCTGCACGAGCCGGCGAGTCTCCGTGATCGTCCGCGCGGGCTCGTAGCCGTCGTCGCGGACCACGAGCTCGATCTTCCGCCCGTTGACGCCGCCCCGCGCGTTCACGTGGTCGAAGTACGCCTTCGCTCCCGGCCCGAGGGCGCCGAAGAGGACGGCGGGGCCCGAGAGGGGCATCGTCGCGCCGAGCTTGATCGTCGTCGAGGTGACACCGGGGTCCGCGGCGGGAGCGTCCGGGCGCGCCGACGCGGCCGGGACGGCGGCCAGCGCGACGAGGAGCACGAGCGCGAGCCGCCTCATCGGAGCACCGGCACGGTCACGGAGGTCTTCGTCACGGTCAGCTGCCCGGCAGGCTTCGCGAGCAGGTAGACGGGTGTCGAGGAGCTCTGCGCCGTCGAGGTCTGCGCGAGCGTCAGCGTGAGGCGCGTGCCCTTCGCCACCGGCGCCGCCCACGCCGACAGCCGGATCGTCAGCTTCCGGGGGCGGGCGCCGACCTGCGCCGCCGGGACGCCGCCCGTTGCGAGCACGCGGGTCCCGGCGGAGAGCACGGCGACGAGCTGCGGCCAGCGGCCCTGCGCGCGCGCCGTCACGATCACGGTCGGCGCCCCGAAGAGCTCCACGCCGCGTGCCAGCGGCGGCGAGGTCGCGACGAGCTTCCCCTGCGCGGCGATCGTGCGTGTCCGCAGCGCCGGCCGGAGCCGGAGCGGCTGCGTGGCGGGGAGGCCGGCGAAGCGGCGGACGCCCGCCTCCCGGTACGGCGTCGGCGCGAGCTCGACGCGCGGTCCCGTGTCGACGCCGTTCGGCGTCCCCTTCAGGAAGCGGTCGAACCAGGCGGCGCCGCGGCCCGTGAAGGCGGCGTAGTCGTCGGAGGCGAACGTCGACGGCGCGTGCCCCAGGTTGCCGAGCCACAGCCGTTTCGGGCCCGCCAGCAGCCGGAACGCGCTCGTCGCCTGCGCCAGGTCGAAGGCGTAGTCGCGCTTGCCCTGCGCCCAGAACGTCGGCACGCGCACCCGGGCGAGCAGCTGCCGCGAGGAGCGGGCGGCGGAGGCCTCGCGCAGGGCGGCGAGGTTGGTGCCTCCGACCGCCGCGTCGCGGACGGACGCGATCAGCGGCGACGGTCGCGTGATCGAGGCGAGGAACCCGAGGACGACGCCGGACTTCGGCAGGTCCTGCGGGAACAGGGCCGCATAGAGGTCGCTCCAGGTCTGGAACAGGTTCAGCGCCGCCCACGGCACCCCCTCGCCGGCCGTGCGCAGCATCGCGCCGCCGCCGTACGAGATCCCCCAGCCGCCGAC
>DATHTC010000300.1:0-1572 GCA_035463735.1 Gaiellaceae bacterium
TACCCGTTCGAGCGCACGGCGGCGACGCGCGGCGTCGAGGAGGCCGAGGTGATAGAGAACATCGACATCGGCGGCCCCACGCTCATTCGCGCCGAGGCGAAGAACCACGCGTTCTCGGCCGTCGTGGTCAGCCCCGAGAGCTACGACGCGGTGCTCGACGAGCTGCAATCGTCGGACGGCCGGCTGTCGCGGCAGACGCGGCAGGCGCTCGCGCTCGACGCGTTCGCCTATACCGCGCGCTACGACACGGCCATCGCGCGCTGGTTCGCGGAGCGCGAGGAGGAGTTCCCGTCGCTCTACGTGCGCGCGTACGAGAAGGTGCTCGACCTCTCCTACGGCGAGAACCCGCACCAGCGGGCGGCCTACTACGCCGAGCGCGGGGCGCGCACGCACCTGCTGGCGCGGTCGGAGCAGGTCCACGGCAAGTCGCTGTCCTTCAACAACCTGCTCGACCTCGACGCGGCCCGGAACCTGCTCGGAGAGTTCCAGCTGCCGGCCTGCGTGATCGTCAAGCACAACAACCCCTGCGGGGTCGCGGTCGCCAGCGACGTGGGCACGGCCTACCGGCGCGCGCGCGACTGCGACCCGGTCTCGGCCTACGGCGGCGTGATCGTCGTCAACCGGCCCGTGGACGGCGCCCTGGGGGAGGAGCTGGCGGGGACGTTCGTGGAGGTGCTGTCGGCGCCGGGCTACGACGACGCCGCGATGGAGGCGCTCACGCGCAAGCCCAACACGCGGATCATGCTCAACCTCGAGCGCCGCCGGGCCAACGCCGGCGAGCGCGACATGCGCCGCGTGGTCGGCGGCCTGCTGGTGCAGGACCGCGACGCCGAGAGCGAGGACCGGGCGCTCATGACCGTGGTGACCGACCGCTCGCCCACCGAGGCCGAGTGGGGCGACCTCCTGTTCGCCTGGCGCGTCGCCAAGCACGTCAAGAGCAACGCGATCGTGCTCGCCCGCGACCTGGTCACGGTCGGGATCGGCGCCGGCCAGATGAGCCGCGTCGACTCGGTGCGGCTCTCGCTCGAGAAGGCCCAGTCGCCCGTCGAGGGGTCGGTGCTCGCGAGCGACGCCTTCTTCCCCTTCGCCGACGGGCCGGAGGCCGCGATCAGCGCCGGGATCACGGCGATCATCCAGCCGGGCGGGTCGATCCGCGACGAGGAGGTCTTCGCCGCGGCCGACCGGGCCGGCGTCGCGATGGTCGTCACCGGGCGCCGGCACTTCCGCCACTGACCGAGGGGAGCCGCCGGGTGCCCGACTGGGAGCTGAGCATCGAGGTGGACGCGCCGCCCGACGAGGTCTGGGCCTTCATCGGCGACCCCACGACGGTGCCGCGCTGGTACCCGAAGTACGTCACCTGCGAGGTCGACGGCGAGACGCGCACGCTGCGCAGCGCGGAGGGGGCCGAGCTCGTCGAGCGGCTGCTCGAGCGCGACGAGGCGCGGCGCAGCTACGCGTACTCGGTGCTCTCGGGCGCCCCGGTGAGCGCCCACCGCGCGAGCTTCGAGGTGGTCCCGAGCGGCGCCGGCAGCCGTGTCGTCTGGCGCACCGAGGCGGAGCCCAGCGACCCCG
>DATHTC010000301.1:0-3837 GCA_035463735.1 Gaiellaceae bacterium
CGATGCTCGCGGGCGGCGTCGCGCTGATCGCGACGGCGGGGACCGGCGAGGAGGGCGAGGGCGAACACGGCGGCGAGCCGCCCGACGGAGGTGTGACCGTCGTCGCGCAGAACCTCGCGTTCGACACGACCGAGATCCATCTGGTCGCCGGGCACGAGACCGCATTGACGTTCGACAACCGGGACCCGGGGCAGCAGCACAACATCGCGATCTTCCCGAGCGAGGACGAGCTGTCCGACGTACTGTTCCGTGGCGACATCGTCACCGGGCCGGACACGATCACGTACACGATCCCCGCGCTCGAGCCGGGCACGTACTACTTCCACTGCGACGTGCACCCGCAGATGAGCGGCACGGTCGTCGTCGAGGAGGCGCCGCCGGGCGGCGAGCCCCCTGGCGAGCCGGGTGGAGCCGGCGGTGGGGGGCCCGGCAGCGGCGACGGGAGGACCGTCGTCGCGCAGAACCTGGCGTTCGACACCGACGCGATCGAGCTCCCGGCGGGCCAGCCGTCGACGATCACGTTCCGCAACGAGGACCCCGCCCAGCAGCACAACATCGCGATCTACGCGAGCCCAGACGACCTGTCGGAGCCGCTGTTCCGGGGCGACATCATCACCGGGCCCGACACGGTCGCGTACGAGATCCCTGCGCTCGAACCGGGCGAGTACTACTTCCAGTGCGACGTCCACCCGGCGTTAATGAACGGGACGGTCACCGTCGGCTGAGCACGAGCCGCCAGGTTCTTCGTAGCATGCCTGCCGTGAGACGCGCACCGCCCCTGATCCTCGTGGCCGCGCTGACGCTCGGTGCCGCCGCGTGCACGGGTGGGCAGGATCCCGACAGCCTCGTCGTGACCGAGCTGTCGGGCGAGATGCCGGAGCTCAGCGGAGACGACCTCCTCGGCGGGTCGCTCGCGCCGGCCGACTACCGGGGGCGGCCCGTCGTCGTGAACTTCTGGGCGACCTGGTGCGGGCCCTGCCGGAGGGAGCAGCCCGTGCTGACGCGGGCCGCCCGCACCGCAGGCGTGAGCGGGCCGATGTTCGTCGGCGTGAACTACCGGGACGATCCCGCTGCGGCCCGGCAGTACCTCGAGGAGTTCGACGTCGTCTACCCCAGCCTCGAGGATCCTGCCGGGAGCCTCGCCTACGACTTCGAGGTGCCGTTCCTCCCGGCGACGATCTTCATCGACGCCGACGGCCAGCTGCGGTACCGGGTCGTGGGCGCGCTCGACGAGCAGCGTCTGAACGAGCTCCTGACCGAGATCTCCTGAGATGAACCGGCCGGCATCTCGCAGCGGAAGATGGCGGAGGGGTCTGTATGGCGGAACACGGTCTGCTCGGGTGGCCCACGTGGATCGGCCCGACAGGGCGGTTGCGACGACGCCCCGGCGTTCGCTACGCGCCGAGCACGCCGTCGACGGCGACGGCCGCGAACAGCAGCGCGAGGTACACGATCGAGAACCGGAACAGTCCGATCGCGCGAGACGCGGCACGCTCGCGGTACAGCCGCATCGCCCGCCAGAGGAACATGCCGCCGAGGACAACGGCCGAGCCGAGGTACACGGGTCCCATCCCCCCGAGGGGATATAGGACGAGCGTCGTCGCGAACAGGACCAGCGAGTACAGCAGGATCTGCCGTCGAGTCTCCTGCTCGCCGCGGACGACCGGCAGCATCGGCACGCCCGCGGCCTGGTAGTCGGCACGGTACTGCAGCGCGAGCGCCCAGAAGTGCGGCGGCGTCCAGACGAACACGATCGCGAATAGGACCCAGGCCGGCAGGCCGACGGTCCCCGTGACCGCGGCCCAACCGATCAGCGCGGGTGCGGCCCCGGCCGCGCCGCCGATCACGATGTTCTGCGCGCTCGTCCGCTTGAGCCACAGCGTGTACACGAAGACGTAGAAGGCGATCGCCGCGAGCGCGAGCGCCGACGCGAGCACGTTCACGGTCGTCGCGAGGAAGAGGAACGAGATCGCGCCGAGCACGTACCCGAACCGGAGCGCGTCGTCGGGCGTCACCGTGTGGGCCGGCAACGGGCGCCGCCGGGTCCTGCGCATGATCTCGTCGATGTCGCGGTCGAGGAAGCAGTTGATCGAGTTCGCGGACCCGGCGGCGATCGATCCGCCGGCCAGCGTCGCCACGACCAGCCACCACGACGGCATCCCCCGCTCGGCCAGCATCATCGCCGGCACGGTCGTGATCAGGAGGAGCACGACGATCCGCGGCTTCGTCAGGGCGAGGTATGCGGACGCGGTCTCGCGGAGCGACCTGGCGCGGCGGGGACCCTCACCGTTGGTCGACCCCGTGTCCGGCGCCGCGACGGGCGTCCGGTACGCGAAGGCCGTGAGGCCGATCAGGACGCTCCAGATCGCTGCCGAGAGCGCGACGTGTAGCGCCTGTGCCCACACCGCCAGACCGGTCCAGACGTTCGCCGCGCCGACGAGGACCTGCGCGAAGAACAGCCCGAGCACCGTGGCGGACAGCGCTGTCAGGGCGCGAGGGCGGCCCGGAAGCGTCCGAGCGCGGATCGCGAGCCACAGTACGAGCAGCGTGACGGCCGCCGCGAGGACCCGGTGCGCGAACATCGCGGTCGCTGCGCCCCCGAGCGTCGGTACCAGCCGGCCGTCCATCAGCGGCCAGTCGTCGAAGACGAGCCCGGCGTTCTCGGCGCGAACGTACGTCCCGACCAGCAGCAGCGCGAACGTCGCCGCGGCGGTCCACACCGCGAGCCGCGCGAACCGGCGGTCACTCCTGCCGCCGCGGCCCTGGGTCAGGGTCGCGACCAGCATCAGGATCGGGGCGGCGATCGTCAGCATCGCGACGGCGAAGTGGGCCGTCACCCACGCCGGATCCAGGCCGGTCCGCACGACGACCGCACCGAGCGCAGCCTGGAAGAAGAAGATCGGCACAACCAGGGCAGCGGGCCACACCAGCTCCGCCCGGCTCCGGTACCGCAGGAAGACGACCCCCGCCTGGGCGGCGAGCAGCCCGAACGCGACGAGCGCAAGCGAGCGGTGCGTGTACTCGATCAGCGCGTGGTACTCGAGCGGCGGGATCCACTGCCCGAAGCATTTCGGCCAGTCGGGGCACCCGTCCCCCGAGCCGGTGGCGCGGACGAGCCCACCCCAGGCGACCAGCACGGCGGTCGCGGCGGTGCTGGCGATGGCGAGCGCTCGGAAGCGTTTCATGCACGGTCCCGCGCGGCCCGGGCCGGCGGGTCGGAACATCTTAGTGCGGGCCTTGCGATACTTGCTGCGATGGCCCTCGGTCCCGCGCTCGCCTCGCTCCCGGACCTCGACGAGCTCCGCTTCCGCGTCGACGTGACGCTCCGCGCGTTCCTCTCGCGGCGCCGGGACGAGCTGGTCGCGGCCGATCCCGAGGCCGGCGCGATGGTCGATGAGCTCACCAGGCTGCTCGACGCGGGCGGGAAGCGGCTCCGCCCGCTGCTCTGCCTGCTCGGGCACCGGGCGGCCGGCCGGCTCGATCCCGCGCCCGCGCTGCCCGCCGCCGCGGCGCTCGAGCTGTTCCATCTGTTCGCCCTGATCCACGACGACCTGATGGACGACGAACGCGAGCGCCGTGGCGTCCCGTCCACGCACCGCCGGTTCGCGGAGGAGCCTCCGGGCGGGGAGCGGTTCGGACGTTCCGCGGCGATCCTCGTCGGCGACCTGGCGCTCGTGCTGTCGTACGAGCTGTTCGCGACGGCGCCGGTCGACCGCGAGCGGCTCGCCGAAGCGTCGGCCGCGTTCTCGCGGAGCGCGCTGCTGACGGCGGCGGGTCAGCTCGCCGACGTCGCCGGCCGGTGGCACGACCGCGAGCAGCTCGCACGGCTGAAGTCCG
>DATHTC010000302.1:0-2659 GCA_035463735.1 Gaiellaceae bacterium
GCCGCGCAGGGTCAGCTCGTCGTAGTGGACGCGTTCCGCGTCCACGGGTACTGCCGCGCCGCGCTCGAGGCCGCCGAAGAGCAGCACCGTCCCTCCCGGCCGGACCAGCGCCACCGCGTGCTGCCACGCCTCGGCGGTGCCCGCTGCCTCGATCACGACGTCCGCGTCGCGGCCGTCGCCCGTCTCCGCGCCGAACGCGGGGACGAGCGCCCGCCGCTCCGGGCGGCCGCCGACGACGACCGGCCACCCGCCGGCGTCGGCGACGCACGCGGCGAGCATGAGCCCGATCGGGCCGGCGCCGAGGATCGCCACCGTCTGCCCCGCCTGCACACCCGCGCGGTCGACGCCGCGGAGGCAGCACGCGAGCGGCTCGACCATCGCCGCGACCTCGGGCGCGAGTCCCGGCGGCACGGGCAGCAGGTTCACGCGCGCGATCTCCGCGGGCACGAGCAGGAACTCGGCGTACGCGCCGTTCAGGAGCTCGACCTCGCGGTCGTCCTCGTCGGCGGCGGAGTTCGCGGCGACGACCCGCCGCCCGGTGGCGACGTCGAGCCCGCAGAACTCGTGCCCGAACGGGCTCGGGAGGGAGGCCAGGAGGCGCGGGTGCCCGCGGCGGTACGCCTTCAGGTCGGTCCCGTCGGTGAGCGCGACCTCGACCCGGACGAGCACGTCTCCTTCGGCCGGCTCGGGGCGCGGCACCTCCTCGAGCCGCAGGTCGCCGGGGCCGTGGAAGCGGACGGCTCTCACGGCACGAAGACGACCTTCAGCGCGTCGCCGCGCCGGTAACGGGCGAGCCCCTCGTCGAAGCGGTCGAGAGGCAGCACGGTCGGCTCGGGAAGGTCGATCTCGGGCAGGAGCGCGACCGCGTCGCGCAGGTGCCGCGGCGTCGCCGAGCGGGAGCCGACGACGCGGAGCTCGCGCCGGTAGACGGCGTCGAGCGGGAGTGCGCCGGTGTCCGCGAAGACGAGCACGGTCCCGCCGGGCGCGACCGCGGCTACGGCGGCGTCGGCCCCGCCGGGCGCGCACACCACGGCGGCGTCGACGGGGCCGTCCGGCTCAGGCCCCGACCGCTCCGGCCGCGTGTCGAGCGCGTACACCTCGTCGCCGCGGCGGCGGAGCACCGCCGCGAACAGGCGGCCGACGAAGCCGTGCCCCACGACCAGCACGCGCCCCGGGGGCACCCGCTCGGCGCCGCGCAGCACGCACGCGAGCGGCTCGGCGTACGTGGCGACGGCGTCCGGCACGCCGTCGACGAGCGGCACCGTCTCGACCGCACGGGCCTGCTCTGCGAAGCCGCCCGGCCGGATCGTCGCTGCTGCGAACGCCTCGCAGGTCGACTCGTGCCCGGCGCGGCACCGCGCGCAGCGCCCGCACGGACGGTGGTGGACGAGGACGGCGCGGCGCCCGTCCGCGCGCACTGCTACGACCTCGTGCCCGAGCACGGCGCCGGCGTGCGCAGGCGTGAGCTTCTCGACGTCGGAGCCGCAGAGGCCGCAGGCGAGCACGCGCACGAGCTCGCCCTCGCCCTCGGGCTCCGCGACGTCCGCGAGTTGCGGCTCCCCGGCCTCGTCGACCACCACCGCGCGCACGTCGTGACGCTACCGCTTGACGCGCGAGCTGATACGTGTAAGGTCTAACTGACATATGACAGAGAACGACCTCGACTGGGATCGCCTCACGGGCCCCGAGCTCGCCAGAATCCTCGCGGCGCTGGCGAACCCGCACCGGATGCGCATCGTCCAAGCGCTGGTTGGCGGGCGGGTGCACGTGAGCCAGCTGGCCCGCGACGTCGGCCTCTCGCGCCCGCTCGTGCACATGCACCTGCAGCGGCTCGAGCGCGCCGGCCTCGTCGCGGGGACGCTCGAGCTCTCCGCCGACGGGAAGGCGATGAAGTACTTCGAGGTCGTCCCCTTCGCCGTCCGCCTCACGCCAGACCTGGTCGCGGAGGCGGCGAAGACGATCGAGCAGGAGGAGGACGAGTGAGATGTTGGTAGCAGCGACGAGCTGGCCCGACGCGATTGTCGCGGTCGCCGGAGTGCTCGGCGTGTTCGGGCTGATCGCGGTGATCGTGTGGCAGGTCCTGGCGACGGGCCGCGTATCGATCGCGACGAAGCGTGAGCAGGCGTACAAGGAGCTCGCCGAGGAGGCCGCCGAGGCGCAGGCGCGCACGGCCGCCCGCCTCACGGAGCTCGTGTCGGAGGTGCAGGAGCTGCGCGTGCGCGCGACGGAGCTCGAACGGATGTTGAAGGAGGTCGCCTAGCGGGCCGGCGGCGCGGGCGGTCGCCGCCCCGCTTGCGGAAAACCCCGCGTGGGTTGTGGAAAATTCCGGCTTCCCTCCGCTGCGCGGCCGTACTAGCTTGCTGGGTACGACGCGGGGGGGGAGAGAGGGGACGTTCTGATGGAAACGATGCGGCGGTTCTCCAGGAGAACGTTCGTCGCCTGGGTTGGAGGGGCGAGCGCCGGCTTCTACCTGTTCGGTCGAGTTCCGGGAATGAGTGCGCCGGTCGCGCTCGCGCAGATCCCCGGCGGCACCCTCAACCCGGCTGGGGTGACGAAGTACGTCACGCCGCTGCTGATCCCACCGGTGATGCCGAAGGCCGCGACGATCCGGAACCCGGGCGGCAAGCCCGTCGACTACTACGAGATCTCGATGAAGCAG
>DATHTC010000303.1:0-4726 GCA_035463735.1 Gaiellaceae bacterium
CACATCTTCTGCACCGCCGAGCAGATCGAGGACGAGATCTTCGGCTGCCTCGACTACGCCGCCTTCCTCTACGACCTGTTCGAGATGGAGGCGCGGTTCGAGCTGTCGACGCGGCCCGAGAACAAGCTCGGCACCGACGAGGAGTGGGACTTCACGGAGGCGGCGCTCCGCGCGGCGCTCGAGCGGCGCGGGATCGCATACGACCTCAACGAGGGCGACGGCGCCTTCTACGGACCGAAGATCGACCTGCACATGACCGACGTCCTCGGCCGCTCGTGGCAGATGGGGACGATCCAGCTCGACTCGCAGATGCCGCAGCGCTTCGGGCTCTCGTACATGAGCCCGGAGAACGAGGAGCGCACCCCGTACGTGATCCACCGTGCCCTGCTCGGCTCGCTCGAGCGCTTCATGGGGATCCTGATCGAGCATTACGGTGGCGCCTTCCCGTTCTGGCTCGCGCCGGTCCAGGTGCGCGTCCTCCCGGTCGGCGAGCAGCACCGCGCCGAGGCGGCCGCCGTCGTCGGGCGGCTGCGCGAGGCCGGCGTCCGCGCGGAGTCCGACGAGCGGGACGAGACGGTCGGCCGGCGCATCCGCGACGCCGAGCTCGAGAAGGTCCCCAAGGTGGTCGTGTACGGCGAGCGCGAGAGCGTCGACGCACTGGCGATCCGCGACCGCGGCGGACGCCAGTACGAGGCCTCGCTCGTGGACTTCATCGGCGAGCTTGCTACCCTGTGACTCTGCTCAAGCAGGGTCTCACGTCCCTCACCTCCGGGGCCGCCGCGCCTCTCGGGGGTTCAACCGAGTCGCACGACGAGGATCGCGTGGGCCGCTGCTTGCAGCGGTCTTGCCGTTTCAGAAGGAGGAAAGCAGCAGCTTGGTGAAGCATCCTTGAGGCCGCGTCGGCCACGTTTCGAGCCCGTCCGGCCGGTCGTCCGCCAGGAGCGAATCAACGAGCAGATTCGCGTCCCGCGCGTCCGGCTGATCGACTCCGACGGATCCCAGCTCGGGATCAAGACGTCCGACGAGGCCCGCGAGTACGCCTACGCGAAGGGGCTCGACCTCGTCGAGGTCGCCGCCCAGGCCGATCCGCCCGTGACGCGGGTGATGGACTTCGGCAAGTGGAAGTACGAGCAGGAGCAGAAGGCCAAGCTCGCGCGGAAGCACCAGACGAACGTCCAGGTCAAGGAGATCAAGTTCCGGCCGAAGATCGGCGTGCACGACTACGAGACGAAGAAGGGGCACGTCGAGCGGTTCCTCAACCACCGGGCCAAGGTCAAGGTGACGATCATGTTCCGGGGGCGGGAGCAGCAGCACCCGGAGCGCGGACGCACCCTGCTGATGCGGCTCGCGGAGGACCTCAAGGAGATCGGGCAGATCGAGTCGCCGCCGCTCCAGGACGGACGCAACATGGTCATGGTGCTGGCGCCGACGAAGAACGCGGGAGTGAAGAGGACAGATGCCGAAGCAGAAGACGGTCAGCGGGGCGAAGAAGAAGTTCAAGGTGACGGCGACGGGGAAGCTCCTGCGTCGCCGCGCGATGAAGTCGCACAATCTGGAGCACAAGTCGCCGAAGCGGAAGCGCCGGTTCGGCAAGGATCAGCCGGTGGCGGCGCAGGACGCGCCGCGGGTCCGCAAGCAGCTGGGGATGTGAGCTAGATGCCTCGCGTCAAGCGCTCCGTCCACGCTCGCAAGAAGCGCCGCAAGGTGCTCGGGCAGGCGAAGGGGTACTGGGGCCTCAAGCACTCGAGCTACAAGCGGGCGAAGGAGCAGGTCGAGAAGTCGCTCGTCTACGCCTACCGCGACCGGAAGGCGAAGAAGCGGACGTTCCGGCGGCTGTGGATCACGCGCATCAACGCCGGCGCGCGCCGTCACGGGCTCTCGTACAACCAGTTCATCTCCGGCTGCCGCAAGGCCGGCATCGAGCTCGACCGCAAGATCCTGGCTGATCTCGCCGTGTCCGATCCGGCCGCCTTTGAGGCGATCGCGGAGCAGGCGAAGGCCGCGCTGGAGCGCGAGCCGGAGTCCGCCACCGCCGCGTAGCCCCGCGCTGATCACCTCAGCCTCGAACCCGCGCCTGCGGCTCGTGCGGCGGCTGCTGTCGTCGCGCCGGCAGCGGGAGCGGGAGGGGCTGTTCGCGTGCGAGGGGGAGGATCTCGTGGCGGCGGCGGGCGCCGCGGGCGTCGAGCCCGTGGAGCTGCTCGTCGCCGGCGAGACCGTGGAGCCGGCGCTGCTCGCCGAGGTGACGACGCTGGGTCACCCGCCGCGCGTGATCGGCGTCTTCCGGCGGTCCGACCTCCCGCGTGGCCTGCGGCCGGTGACGCTCGCGCTCTGGCACGTGGGCGATCCCGGCAACGTCGGCACGCTGCTGCGCGCCGCCGATGCGTTCGGCGCGGGCGTGGCGCTTTCGGCGGGCTGCGCCGACCCGACGGGGCCGAAAGCGGTGCGGGCGTCCGCGGGCGCCGTCTTCCGCGTGCCGCTGTCGCGGTTCGACGAGGCGCCCGCGCCGCGTGTGGCGCTGCTCTCCCGCGGCGGGGAGCCGCTGCCGTCCGTGGAGCTCGGGCCGCGCGTCACCCTCGTCCTCGGCGCCGAGCGGGAGGGCCTGCCGGACGAGGTCGCGGCCGGCTGCGAGCGACGGGCGACGATCCCGCAGCCGGGCGAGGCGGAGTCGCTGAACGTGGCGATGGCCGGGACGATCGCGCTCTACGAGTGGGCCCGGCGGGGGGCGGTGAACGAACCGGCACGAAGTCGACACGGATGAGCCATGTCTGGGGACAGTCCTAGGGACTGTCCCCAGACACGTCCCGATGCGGCAGCGGCGCGTTCAGGCGCGGCTACCAGGCGCCTCCGCCTCCGCCCCCGCCGCCTCCTCCGCCGCCGCCGGAGAAGCCGCCGCCTCCGCCGCCCGAGCCGGACGACGGCGGCGCGAGCGCCGAGCCGAAGCCGGAGGAGAGGTCGGAGATCGCGAGCGCGCTGGCGCCCGAGCCGAGGTCGCTGCCGGGGCTGATCCAGTAGATCGAGCTCGCGTCGTGCAGCTCGGCGGGCATGTGCAGCTGCGCGCCCTGGAGCACGCGCTCGGCGATCCCGAGCGCGATGCCCACGACGAGGTACCGCTCCCACAGCTCGAGCGACGCCGGCGGCGCCTCGTGGAGTCGCGGGAAGTCGACGAGGTAGCGGCGGAAGGCGTCCCAGCGCTCCGCCTCGCGCTGCGCCTCCGGCCGCCGGCGGCGCCAGACCGAGCGCTGGACGAGCGAGATCCCGCCGAGCAGCGCGCCGTTCGCGACCGCGCACGCGCCGAGCGCGATCGCGACCACGCTGCTCCAGCTCGGCGCTACCGGCCGGAAGCGGTCGATCCCGAGCCAGAGCGCGAGCCCACCGGCCGCGAGGAGCAGCGCCGCGGTGGGCACCAGCAGCTTCAGCCCGGCGGACGAGTACCAGCCGCGCGCCCCGATCGCGGCGGCCGCCTCCCGCTTGAACGCGGTGAACCGCTCGCTGTTCTCCTTCCGGTCGTCCGTGATCCGGTCGCGGAAGCGCGACAGGGGCCACGGGCCGGCCGCCAGCACCGCGTCCGCGACCTCCGCGACCGGCCGCTCGAACGGCGCGAGCGGCACCTCGTCGCCGCGGGAGAGCTCGAGGTCGGCGACGTGCTCGCTGTGGAGCCCGGCCCAGCTCCGGCGCTCGGTCGTCGTCGGGCTCGCCCGGTAGCGGCCGCGCCGGATCAGCTCGAAGAGCGTCGCCGTGAACTCGTTCGACCCCACCTGCGTCGACTGCCGCAGCAGCGGCGGGACGAGCGCCGGCTCGAGCTCCGACGGCGGCTCCTGCTCGTATTCGCGGTCGTAGCCGGTCGGCCGCTCGCGCCCCCACACCCACCACGCGAGCGCCAGCACCGCGAGCGCGGGGCCGAGGCCGAGGAGGAGCAGGACGAGCGCGGAGCGCAGCGGGTTCGCGACCCAGTCGTCGATCCGTTCCTGGTCCTGCCTGTACGCGGCGGCGTCCGCCTCCTCCTCGGCGACGATCCGCGCGAGGCCGGAGCCCGGGCGCACCTGCATCGCGGCGGTCGACGAGAACGCCGCGCGCGGGAACACGGCCCGCAGCTCGACGAACTGGTGCGGCGGCACCTCCTGCGCGCGCAGCAGCGCCTGCGGCCCGTCCAGCGTGACGTCGCCCCGCACCCAGACCGGATGCCCCCACGCGCGCGCGACCGTGTCGCCGGGGCCGCGCATCGACGCCGTCAGCCGGGCGAGCCCGACCTCCCACTCGTCCCCCCATACCTTGAGGGTCACGTCGACGACGTCGTCGTAGGCGACCGCGAGGCCGCGCAGGCGGTAGCGGACGAGGAACGTCCGCCGCTCCGACGAGGCCCGGTAGTGCCACACCACCCGAACGGCGTCGTCGAGCCGTGCGACGCCGAACGTCCCCGGCGTTCCGGTCGACCCGATCTCCGCGGACGCACCCTCGCTGTACGCCTCGCCGCCCTCGGCGACCGCGACCGCGTCGAGCGACTCGCCCTCTCGTAACGGGATCTCGCGGAACGCCCCCTGGAAGTCGCCGACGAAGTCGAAGGTGATCGACTCTTCGACGAGCAGCGCCCCGTCCGGCGCGACGGTGACCGCCACGTCGGCCTCGGGGAGCGTGAAGGACTTCGCGGCGGCCGCGCCGGGGGCGACGAGCGCCGCGACGACGGTCGCGAGGAGGACTCCACGGAACATCGGGTTGTGCCGCCCGAGCA
>DATHTC010000304.1:0-2658 GCA_035463735.1 Gaiellaceae bacterium
GGCGTCTCCTTCGAGTACGCCGCGGGCCGCCGCGTCCTCGACGCGATCGACCTGGAGCTCGAGCCGGGGCGCACGGTCGCGCTGATCGGCCACACCGGTTCCGGGAAGACGACGCTCGCCTCGCTCGTGCCACGGTTCTACGAGGCGACCGAGGGGCGCGTCACCGTCGACGGCGCGGACGTGCGCGAGCTCAAGCGCTCCTCGCTCCGGCGGGCGATCGGAATCGTCGCCCAGGATCCCTTCCTCTTCTCCGCGACCGTCCGGGAGAACATCGCCTTCGGCCGCGCCGACGCGACCGACGAGGACGTGCGGAACGCGGCGCGCCTCGCCCAGGCGCACGACTTCATCGAGCGGCTCCCGGACGGCTACGACACGGTGATCGGCGAGCGCGGGATCACGCTCTCCGGCGGGCAGCGGCAGCGGATCGCGATCGCGCGGGCGCTGATCATGGAGCCGCGGATCCTCATCTTCGACGACGCAACCGCGTCGGTCGACGCCACGACGGAGGCGCGCATCCGGCTCGGCCTGCGCGAGGCGATGCGCGGGCGGACGACGCTGATCATCGCGCACCGCCTCTCGACGATCGCGCTCGCCGACGAGCTCGTCGTGCTCGACGGCGGCCGCGTCGCCGCGCGTGGCACACACGACGAGCTGATCCGGACGAGCGCGGTCTACCGCGAGATCTACGAGCACGGGCTCCTGGAGCGCGAGTTCGCCGAGCGGGTCGAGGCTCGGGCGGAGGTGTCGGCATGAGGGTCTGGCAGCCCGGCAGCCACCTCACGATGCAGCGCGGGGCCGAGGTGTCGGACTGGTCGTGGCGCCGCACCGCGCGCCGCGTGTCCACGCTCGCCCGGCTCGCAGCGCCGTACCGGAAGCAGACCACGCTCGCGATCGCGTCGCTGCTGGCGGCGACGCTCGCGTCGCTCGCGCCGCCGTACCTGGCGAAGCTCGCCGTCGACGCGGTCGAGCGCGGCCGCGGTCTCGACGACCTCGCCGTCATCGTCGTCGTCTTCATCGCAGCCGGCCTCGCCGCGCTCGCGACGACGTCCGCGCAGACCTACTTCACCGGCTGGACGGGCGAGCGGATCCTCGCCGACCTCCGCAACCGGCTCTTCCGCCACCTGCAGCGACTCTCGCTCGGCTACTTCGAGCGCAACCGCGCCGGCGTGATCATCAGCCGGATCACGAACGACGTCGAGGCGCTCGACCAGCTCGTCACCGACGGCGTCACGACGCTCGTCCAGAACACGCTGATCCTGATCGGCTCGGCAATCATCCTCTTCTTCCTCGACTGGCAGCTCGCGCTCGCGACACTGACGGTGCTCCCGCTGATGGCGGTGGCGACGGCGCTCTTCCGCGTCTACTCCGCGCGCGCATACCGCGCGGTGCGAGAGCGCCTCGGGCTCGTGACCGCGACGCTCGCGGAGGACATCTCGGGGATGCGGGTCGTCCAGTCGTTCACACGCGAGCGCGCGAACCTCGACCGGTTCCGCGAGGTCAACGCGCACTACCGCCGGGCGAACCACCAGACGGTGGTCACGAACGGCCTCTACTTCCCGTTCGTCGACTTCCTCTCCACCGCCGCGACCGCGATCGTGCTCGGCTACGGCGGCTACCGCTACTTCGACGGCTCGATCACGATCGGGACGCTGCTCGCCTTCATGCTCTACCTGTCGAACTTCTTCGACCCCGTCCAGCAGCTCTCGCAGCTCTACAACACGTTCCTCTCCGCGGTCGCCGCGCTCGACAAGATCATGGACGTCCTCGACGAGGAGCCCGAGGTCGTCGACGCGCCCGGCGCGCAGCCGCTGGCGATGATCCACGGGCACGTCCGCTTCGAGGACGTCCGCTTCCGCTACCGCACCGGCCCGGAGGTGCTGCACGGGATCGACCTCGACGTCCCTGCGGGGACGACGGTCGCGCTCGTCGGCCACACCGGCGCCGGCAAGTCGACGATCGCGAAGCTGCTCGCGCGCTTCTACGACCCGCAGGAGGGCCGGATCACGATCGACGGCACCGACCTCCGCGACGTGACGCAGGAGTCGCTCCGGCGCCAGCTGGGGGTCGTGCCGCAGGAGGGCTTCCTCTTCGCCGGAACCGTGCGCGAGAACATCGCCTTCGCGCGGCCCGACGCCGCGCCGGACGAGATCGTGCGGGCGGCGCAGGCGGTCGGCGCGCACGAGTTCGTGCTGCGGCTCGAGGACGGCTACGAGACGGAGCTCGGCGAGCGCGGCACGCGTCTCTCGCTCGGCCAGCGCCAGCTGGTCGCGTTCGCGCGCGCGCTGCTCGCCGACCCGCGGATCCTCATCCTCGACGAGGCGACGTCGTCGGTCGACATCGGCACCGAGCGGCGGATCGAGCACGCCCTGCGCACGCTGCTCGAGGGCCGGACCGCATTCGTGATCGCGCACCGCCTGTCGACGATCCGCGACGCCGACCTGATCGTGGTCATGGACCACGGACACATCGTCGAAACGGGCACGCACCAGGAACTGCTGGCCGCACGCGGCTTCTACCACGAGCTGTACCAGAGCCAGTTCGTCGAGGCACTCGCCGAAGCGGCCTAGGCGATCCCCAGCTCCATCGCCAGGGCACCGAAGGCGACCCCCGATTCGACGTCCGGACCGCTGTCCAGTAGGCGGAAGCCGATCTGCTCGT
>DATHTC010000305.1:0-4305 GCA_035463735.1 Gaiellaceae bacterium
GCCGCGCGGCCGGAGCGCCCGCCCGCAGGGCGCGCGCGGAGGCCAAGAGACCACGTCCCCTCAGGTCAGGCCGATGAGACCGTGGCCATGCAGGCCGAAGCGCGCTTCATGCGCGCGAGAGGCCAGAACGACGCCCCACCAACGCGACCCGGCGAAGGAGGGGGCTCGTGCGGGGAACCATGGGTTCCCCCACGTTCGAGGCCGAAGCGCGCTTCATGCGCGCGAGAGGCCAAAGCGACGCCTCACCAACGAGACCCGGCAGAAGGAGGGGGCTCACAGAGGAACCATGGGTTCCCCCGTGATCGAAGGGTTCCCCCACGCTCACGCCCTCCAGTACGCCTTCGTGAACAGCACCACGATCGGGACGATCTCGACCCGGCCGAGCCACATCAGCGCCGTCATGATCCCGGTCGAGAGGTCGCTGAACGGCTCGTACGACCCGAACGGGCCTGCGAACCCGAACGCCGGCCCGACGTTCCCCAGCGTGGCCGCCGAGGCCGCGGCCGCCTCGAACGGGGACACGCCGGTCTCCGAGCGGAACGACTCGACCACGAGCGCGAGCGAGCCGAGCGCGAAGAGGCCGACGTACATGAGCACGAACGCGAGCACCGCCCGCAGCGTCTTCTCCTCGACGACGAACTGGTTCAGCCGGATCGGCAGCACGATCTCCGGGTGGACGGTCTGGTCGAGCTCGCGCCGGAGCAGCCGCCCGATCAGCAGGTGGCGGACGATCTTGATCGAGCCCCCGGTCGAGCCGGCGGAGGCGCCGGCGAACATGAGCGCGACGAGCGTGACCGCCGTCAGCGCGCCCCACTGCGTGTAGTCGGCCGTCGCGAAGCCGGTCGTCGTCATGATCGACACCGCCTGGAACACCGCGTGGCGCACGACCTCCTCGCCGCCGAAGCGGCCGTCGCCGATCAGCTCGAGCAGGAGCACCGTCGACCCGAGCGCGAGCAGCGCCACGTAGAGGCGGAACTCCTCGTCGCGGCCGACGGCGCGCGGCCGCCGCTGCACGAACAGCATGAACAGGCGCAGGAAGTTGATCCCCGCGAGGGCGATGAAGAGCGCGATCGTCCACTGCGCGAGCGGGCCGAACGCGGCCACCGACTCGGCCTGCGTCGAGAACCCGCCGATCGCGATCGTCGTGAACGAGTGCGCGACGGCCTCGTACAGGTCGAGTTCCTCGTCGATCCCCGTCCAGCCGTAGGCGGCGAGGAGCAGGGCGAGCAGCGCGGTCAGCGCGACGTAGAGCACCCACAGGCGCCGCGCGGTCTCGCGGATCGACGTGGAGAGGCGCTCGATCTCCGTCGGCCCCGGCAGCTCGCGCTCGAGCAGCTGGCGGCCACCGACGCGGAGCCGCGGGAGCACGGCCAGCGCGAGCACGATGATCCCCATCCCGCCGAGCCACTGCGTGAACTGCCGCCACATCGCCATCGAGCGCGGCAGCGCCTCGATGTCCGTGAGCAGCGTCGCCCCGGTGGCCGTGAACCCGGACATCGACTCGAAGTAGGCATCGACCGGGCGCGACAGCTGGTCCACGTCGCCGAGCACGAACGGCACCGCCCCGAACGCGGGGACGAGCAGCCAGATCAGGGCGACGACGAGGAAGCCCTCGCGCGGCCGGACCGTCTCCTTCTCGCCCCGCGTGAGGCCGTCGAGCGCGAGGCCGAAGCCGCTGACGAGCGCCCCGCCGACGAGGAACGGCCAGGCCGGCTCGTCCCAGGCGACAGCGAGCGCCGCTGGGACGAGGTACGCGAGGCCGAGCCACTTGAGCAGCCCGCCGACGAGGTCGAGCGCCGAGGCGACGTCGACGCCGATCGTCTCGCGCCGGAACGCCCGGCGGAGTCGCGCGACCGTGATGGTCGGCATCTAGCTCACAGCGTCTTCTCGACCTCGCCGACGCGTCCGGACTCGCTGAACACGATCACCCGGTCGCCCGGCTCGAGCACGTCGTCGCGGTGCGGGAAGATCGCCTGGCCCTCGCGGACCACGGCGCCGATCAGCGCACCCGTGATCGGCAGGTCGCCGAAGCGCCGGTTCGCGAGCTCGCTCTCCGGCCGGACGCGCACGTCGAGCACCTCGTAGCGGTCGCCCTCGAGCATCGCGACCTGCTGCGTCCGCGGGTCGTGCGCGAAGCGGACGAGCTCCTCCGCGGTCACCTGCCGCGGGTTGACGACCATGTCGATCCCGGCCTGCTCGAAGACCTCCTCGGAGATCTTCTCGTGGACGACGGCGATCGTGAAGTCGACCCCGTGGAGCTTCGCGAGCGTCGCCGCGTAGTGGTTCTTCGCGTCGTCGCGCATGGCGAAGATCGCCGCGCGCGACTGCCCGATCCGCTCGCGCTCGAGGAAGTCCGGGTCGACGCCGGTGGCGTGGAAGACCCGCGCCGTCGGGAGCAGCTGGGCGACGAGGCGCGCGCGCTCCACGTTCGACTCGATCAGCCGCACCCGCACCTGCTGCTCGATCAGCATCCGCGCCACGGACACGCCGATCCGTCCTGCCCCGAAGATGACGACGTCGTCGACGCGCCGCTTCCGGTCCGCGGACATGATCTCGCTCCACTCCCGCGCGGCCCGCGGCGATCCGATCACGATGATCCGGTCGCCGATCCGCAGCTCCTCGCCGCCGCGAGGGATCACCATCCGATCCTCCCGGATGATGCAGGCGACCTTCGAGTCGCGCGGGATCGGCGCCTCACGGAGCGGCTTCCCGATCACCTCGTGGCCCGCGGGCTCGACGTCGAACTCGACGATCTGCACCTGCCCGTCGGCGAAGACGTCCGTCTGCCGGGCCGCGGGCACGCCGATCAGCCGCGAGATCGCGTGCGCGGTCTCGCGCTCGGATGACACGATCAGGTCGACGTCGAGTTGCCGCTCCTGCCAGACCTCGAGGTACTCCTCGTCGGTCGTGCGGACGACCGCCTTCGTCTCCGGCGAGAGCTTCTTCGTGAACATCGCCGCGATGAGGTTCGACTCGTCGCGGGACGTGCACGCGATCAGCAGGTCGGCGTCGCGGATGCCGGCCTCCTGGAGGACGCGTCGGCTCGCGCCGTTCCCCTCGATCGTGGTCACGTCGTAGCGGTAGGAGAGCGCCGCGAGCCGCGACGGCTCGAGGTCGACGATGGTCAGCTCGTGCTCGTCGTAGAGCGCCTCCACGACCGTCGACCCCACCTGCCCGGCACCGATGATGACGATCTTCACCTTGGCCCGCGCACCCTAGCGCTAGGCTCCGCCGGTGCCGCGGCGAAGGCGCCGGCAGCAGGGCCTCGAGCGTGTCCTCGGGACGCCCGCGCTGTTCTCGACGGCGTACGGGAACGTCGGCTCCTCGATCTACTACGCGCTCGGGGTCACGGCCGTCTTCGCGCTCGGGCTGACGCCGCTCGTCTTCCTGATCGCGGGGCTGTTCTTCACCCTGACGGCGCTCACCTACGCCGAGGGGACGGTGCGCTTCCCGGAGGCGGGCGGGTCTTCCAGCTTCGCGCGCCACGCCTTCGACGAGCTCGTGTCGTTCGGGGCCGCATGGGCCCAGATGCTCAACTACGTGATCACGATCGCCATCTCGGCGTTCTTCGTGCCGCACTACCTCTCGATCTTCTGGGAGCCGCTGCGGGAGAACCCCTGGGACGTGATCGGCGGTGCCCTCGTGATCGTGGTGCTCGTCGCGCTGAACATCGTCGGCATCAAGGAGGCAGCGTCGCTGAACATCTTCCTCGCCGTCGTCGACTTCGCCACGCAGCTCCTGCTCGTGCTGCTCGGGTTCGCGCTGATCTTCAGCCCGTCGACGCTGTCCGCGAACGTGGACTGGGGCGTGACGCCGACGTGGCCGCAGTTCCTGCTCGCGATCCCGGTCGGGATGATCGCCTACACGGGGATCGAGACGGTGTCCAACCTCGCCGAGGAGGCGCGCGACCCCGTTCGCAGCATCCCCGCGTCGATCCGGCTCGTCGCCGTCGCGGTGTTCGCGATCTACTTCACGCTGCCGCTGGTCGCGCTGTCGGCGCTCCCGGTCGAGGTGATCGACGGCGAGAGGACGACGCTGCTCGCGCTCCCGCCCGAGGAGGGCGGCTTCCAGAACGACCCGATCCTCGGCCTCGTCGAGAACCTCGGCGTCGGAGGCGTCCTCCTCGAGACGCTCGAGGTCTACGTCGGCGTGCTCGCTGCCACCATCCTCTTCGTCGCCACGAACGCCGGGATCATCGGCGCCTCGCGCATCACGTACTCGATGGCGAGCTACCGGCAGCTGCCGGAGGCCTTCCGCCGGCTCCACCCACGCTTCAAGACGCCGTGGCTCTCGCTCGTCGTCTTC
>DATHTC010000306.1:0-1717 GCA_035463735.1 Gaiellaceae bacterium
AGTTCAGCTCGCGCGCCCCGAGCTTCCCGAGCCCGATCACCGCGATCGGAACGGTGGCGTCGACCGACGCGACCGCCTCTCTGACGATCCGGTCGGCCACGGCAGCGATGCGGTCCCCGGTGTCGCGGGGCTCGAGCTCCCGACCGGCGTACCGCGCGACCACGCCGACGAGCTCCGCAGCCGGATCGTCGACGGGCCCATCCCGCAGACCGGCGATCCGAGCCGGCATCGCCACCAGGAGGTCCGTCGCGAACGAGCTCGCCGACACGGCGTGCGCCAGGCGCCGCGCGACGGCCGGATCGGTGGCGACGACGTCGGCGATCGCCTCGTCCGAGCCAACGGCGTCGGCGACTCGTGACAGCCGGACGAGCGCCGCGTCGGGCTCGGCGGCGAGCGCGAGCGCGGGCGCCATCACCGGGAACGCGTTGCCGAGCACCTTGCCGATCCGTGTCTGCGGTGCGACGAGCGTCGCGAGCACCTCGTACGCGGCGGCGGGCTGTCGGAACCCGAGCCCGCCGAGCAGCTCCTCGGTCGCCTCGCGCTCCGTCCCGGGGCGCGGGGTCCGCGGGCCGGCGAACGCGGCCAGCAGCGGGCGGTAGAACAACCGCTCGTGGAGGCCGCGCACCAGGGCGGTCTGCCGGTCGTACTCGGCCCGCAGCGCGTCGGCGCCGTCCAGCCCCAGCGAGCGCGCGAGCCGCGTCTGCATCGCCCGATCCGACGGCAGCTCGTGCGTCTGCAGGTCGCGCACGATCTGGAGACGATGCTCCAGCGTCCGCAGGAACCGGTACGCCGCCGCGAGCGAACCGGCGTCTTCGGTCGCGACGTAGCCCTCCTCCGCCAGCGCCGCGAGCGCGCGGAGCGTGTTCGGCTCACGAAGGGCCGCGTCGCGTCGTCCGTGCACGAGCTGAAGGAGCTGGACCGAGAACTCGACGTCGCGGATCCCACCGCGACCCCGCTTGACCTCGGTGCGCTCCTTCCCGCGTGCGCGGACGTACTCCTCGAGCCGCACCTTGACACGGCGTACCTCGTCGATCGTGGCTGGCGGCAGCTCGTCGGGATACACGAGCGGCGTGACGGCCTCCACGAACGCCCGCCCGACCTCGGGATCGCCGGCGACCGGCCTCGCTTTGATCAGCGCCTGCCGCTCCCAGACGGCGGCGTGCCGCTCGTAGTACCCACGCGTCGCATCGAGCGAGCGCGACAGCGCGCCCGCCCTGCCGCCCGGTCGCAGCGTCGCGTCCACGCGCAGGGCGATCCCTTCCGCCGTCGGCTCGGCGAGCAGCCCGATCGTCTCCGAGACGCGACGCTCCGCCTCCTCCTGACGATCCGCTCCGCCCCCCGGATGCACGAAGAGCAGGTCGACGTCGGAGGCGTAGTTCAACTCCGCGCCGCCGAGCTTGCCGAGCGCGACGACGGCGACCCCGGCCGCCGAACCGTCGCCGACGGCGCGCCCGATGCAGGCCTCGGCGACGGCGGTGATCTCCGCGACCACTTCCTCCAACGGCGCGTGCGCCAGGTCCCGCGCGGCGACGCGGAGCATCGCGCGCCGCCGGAACCGCCGCAGCCCGTCCGCCAGGCCGAACCGTCCGACGTCGCCCTCGAGCTCCGCCACGAGCTCCTCGGGCGCTCGCGAGCGCAGCTCGGCCAGCGCCTGGGCCTCCTCCGGGTGCGCGACCAGCAGGTCCGTCGCGGCGCTCGAGAACCCGAGCACGCGAAC
>DATHTC010000307.1:0-14777 GCA_035463735.1 Gaiellaceae bacterium
GCGTTCGTGCTCGCGAGCCCGGTCGGGCTGCTGCTCGCGCTCCTTCCCGAGCCGATCTACGACTTCTACGCCGGCGGCTTTCCGCGCTGGGGCCTGACGGCGCTCGAGGACCAGCAAATCGCGGGCATGACGATGGCCGGCGAGCAGGCCGTCGTCTTCTTCGCCGTGTTCGCAATCCTCTTCTTCCGCTTCCTCGCGGAGGAGGATCGTGGTACAGATCGCGCGTGACCACGACACCGGTCGCGGTCGTCGGCGGCGGCCCTGCCGGGCTCGCGGTCGCGGCGATGCTGCGACGCGAGGGCATCGCCGCGCTCGTCCTCGAGGCAGGCGACGAGGTCGGGAGCGCGTGGTCGGGGCGGTACGACCGCCTGCACCTCCACACGCATCGTCGGCTCTCCGCGCTCCCCGGGCAGCCGATGCCGCGCGGGCTCGGCGCCTGGCCCTCGCGCGACGCGGTGCGCGCCTACCTCCGCGCCTACGCGCGCACCCAGGGCCTCGACGTGCTGACGCGGACTCGTGTGGAGCGGATCGACCGTGACGGCGCCGGGTGGACGCTCACGGCGAGCTCCGGCGCCGTGACGGCGAGCCGCGTCGTCGTCGCCACCGGGCTCAACGCGGAGCCGGTCGTGCCGGAGTGGCCCGGCCGCGACGGCTTCGCCGGCGAGCTCGTCCACTCGGCGGCCTACCGCAGCCCCGCGCCGTACGCGGGCCGCGCCGTCCTCGTCGTCGGCGCCGGGAACTCGGGGGCCGAGATCGCCGTCGACCTCGTCGAGGGGGGCGCGAGCCCGGTCTGGCTCGCCGTCCGGACGCCGCCCCACGTCGTCCGCCGTGACACGGCCGGCTTCCCGAGCCAGGCGCTCGGGATCGTGCTCTCGCGGCTCCCGGCGCGGGTCGTCGACCCCGTCGCCGCAGGTCTTCGCCGCGTCTCGCTCCCCGACCTGACGGCGCAGGGGCTGCCGCCACAGCCGCGGCCGTACAGCCGCTTCCTCGAGCGCAGGCAGATCCCGATCGTGGACGTGGGAATCGTGGCCGCCGTCGGCCGCGGCGACGTCAAGGTCGTCCCGGCGGTGGAGGGGTTCGACGCTGCGGACGTGCTGCTCGCCGGGGGGCGCCGGCTGCGGCCCGACGCCGTCGTCGCGGCCACCGGCTTCCGCCCCGTGCTCGAGCCGCTGGTCGGGCACCTGGGAGTGCTCGACGCGTCCGGACGCCCACTCGTCGCCGCCGCGCAGGAGGACCCGGCGGCGCCCGGCCTCCACTTCGTCGGCTTCACCGTCACGCTCGGCGGGACGCTCCGACGGGTCGGGCAGGAGGCGCGGGAGCTCGCGCGCCACGTCGCTGCCTCCCGTCGCGAGGCGCTGCCGCCGGCGGCGCCGACGCCTGCGTAGTCGCGACGGCGGAGTCGGGGCGGCCGGATTCGAACCGGCGACGTCCGCGTCCCAAACGCGGTGCTCTACCAGGCTGAGCTACGCCCCGTTGCTCCCGCAGTGTAGGCGCGCACGCCGTCGGATACCGTCGCGCGCCGTGGGCGAACCGATCATCCACGTGGACGGGCAGCCGCTCGACCGGCGGCCGGCGGTCGGGCTCGCGATGGTCGGCGCCGCCGCGATCCTGTTCGGGCTCAACGGGACGGTGTCGAAGGTCGTGCTCGAGTCCGGCCTGTCGTCGCTGCAGCTGACGCAGGCGCGGTCGATCGGCGCGGCGCTCGGCTTCGCACTGATCCTCGCGGTGACCGCACCCGTGCGGCTGCGCGTCGGCCTCCGCGAGCTGCCGTTCCTGATCGTCTTCGGCATCACGGGCGTCGCGTTCGTGCAGTGGTTCTACTTCCTCTCGATCCACAGGCTGCCGGTCGGCATCGCGCTGCTGATCCAGTACCTGGCGCCGCTGCTCGTCGCGCTGTGGGCGCGGTACGTGTTCCACGAGGCCGTCCGCCGCCGGATCTGGGCCGCGCTCGCGCTCGCCCTCGTCGGCCTGTCGCTGATCGTCGAGCTCTGGAGCGACGGCGGCAGCGAGCTCGACGGGCTGGGGATCGCCGCCGCGCTGGCGGCGTGCGTCGCGTACGCCGTCTACATCCTGATGGCCGAGCGGGGCGTCCGGACGCGCGACCCGATCTCGCTCTCCGCGTACGGATTCGCCTTCGCGGCGCTCTTCTGGCTCCTCGTCAGCCCGCTGTGGGCCTTCCCGTTCGAGACGCTCGACGACAACGTCTCGCTGCTCGGGAACCTCGAGGGCTCGGAGCTCCCCGTGTGGCTGCTCGTCGCCTTCGTCGTCCTCGTCGGGACGATGACGACCTTCGCCCTCATCGTGTCGGCGCTGCGCCACGTGTCCGCGACCCGGGTCGGGATCGTCGCGATGCTCGAGCCGGTCGCCGCCGCCGTGGTGGCGTGGGCGTGGCTCGGCGAGACACTGGGGCCGACCCAGCTCGCGGGCGGGGGGATCGTCCTGGCCGGGATCGTCCTCGCGCAGACCGCGCGGTGACCGGGCCTACTCGCCGCTCATCACGGCGCGGAGGTCGGCGAGCTTCTCGCGACGTAGCTCGTCGCCCTCGCCCCGCTCGATCCGGTCCAGCAGCTCGCGGACGATGCGCGCGAGCTCCACCGGGTTGAACGGCTTCGTGATGTAGTCGACGCCTCCGACGTCGAGCCCCCGGGCGCGGTCGCGGAACTCCGCGCGTGCGGTCAGGAACACGATCGGGATGCTGCGCGTGCGCTCGTCCTCCAGCAGGTACTCGGCGACCCGCCACCCGTCGAGCCCCGGCATCATCACGTCGAGGAGGATGACGTCGGGCAGCTCGCGCCTCGCGGTCTCGAGCCCGCTCGGTCCGTCGGCCGCCTCGAGCACGCGCATCCCCTCCGCTTCGAGGTTGACGCGGCAGAGGAGGCGGATCGGCGCCTCGTCGTCGATGACCAGTACGCGTGTCATGTGAAGGGGCCCGGCAGGCGCACGTCTATACCCGCTCGGCTCCGGAATCACTCCTGACGGAGCTCGCCGCCGGGAGCTCGAAGGTGAAGCGGGCCCCTTCACCCTCGCGCGAGCTCACCCAGATGCGCCCTCCCATGGCCGTGACGAGGCCGCGCACGATGAAGAGCCCCAGGCCGGTACCGCCGACGCCGGCGCGGAGCGCGGCGGCATCCGCCCGGTAGAACTTGCGGAAGATTCGTTCCTGCTCGGCCTCCGGGATCCCGATCCCCTCGTCGACGACGCTGATCTCGACGCGGTCGTCGTGGCGGCGCGCCACGACCGTGACGGTCCCTCCGGCGGGGGAGTACTTGACCGCGTTGTCGACGAGGTTGGCGACGATCTGCCGCAGCTTCTCGGGGTCGGCCTCCGCGGCCAGCGGCTCGTCCGGGAGCTCCATCACGAAGCGGTGGCCGTTGGCCGCGACATCCTGGTCGTGGCCGCCGACGACGTCGGCGACGACGGCGGCCACGTCCGTCGGCGCGACGCTGATCTCGAGGTCACCGGCATCGAGCTGCGCGACGTTGAGCAGCGCCTCCACGATCGACGTCAGCCGCTCCGACTCCGAGGCGATGTAGCCGAGAAACGTCCGGCGCTCCTCCTCGCCGAAGCTCACGTCGCGCCGGAGCAGCGTCTCGGCGAAGCCGTAGATCGAGGTCAGCGGGCGGCGCAGCTCCTGCGAGACCGTGGTCACGAACTCCTTCTTCATCTCCTCCACGAGCCGCTCGGAGGAGATGTCGCGGAACGCGAAGATCCGGCCGGCGACCGCGCCGGCGGGGTCGCGCATCACCGCCTCGCTCAGCGACAGCCACACCTCGTCGCCGCCGCGGAGGATCGACACCAAGCGCTCCCGGGGCGGGCCTTCGTCGGACTCCAGGCGGCGGCCGAGCACCTGCAGCGGCGTGCGTCCCAGCGCCTCGGCCGCCGGGACGCCCGTGATCGCCTCGGCGGCGCGGTTCCAGAGCACGACGGCGCCGTCGCGGTCGAGGGCGACGATCCCGTCGGCGATGTTCGCGAGGATCGCGACGCTCCGCTCCCGCTCGATGGCGACCCGCTGGTAGAGCTCCGCGTTCCGCAGCGCCACCGACGTGCCGGCCGCGAGCGCCGAGAGCGCCTCGAGCTCGTCCCGGCGCCACGCCTTCGGCTCCGCGGCGTAGAGGGACAGGACACCACGGAGGGCGCCCTCGGAGGCGATGAGGGGGATGCCGGCGTACGCCCGGAGCCCGGTGCGCAGGATCGCGTCGGCGGCGAGGTGGCGGGGGTCGCCCGCGGCGTCCTCCAGCGCGAGCCGGCTGCGCGACTGCAGGACGTCGCCCGCAAGCCACCCGGTCGCGGGCGAGCGCTCTCCGAGCAGCTCGTCGGCGCCGGCGACGCCGTAGGCCGCCGCGAGGACGAGCTCGTCGCCCTCGACGAGCCGGATCGCCGCAGCGTCGACGCCGACCACCGCCGGCGCCTCGCGCACGACCTCCTCGAGCACGGCAGCGGGGTCGAGCTCCGTCGCGAGCACCGACGCCGTGCGCGCGAGCTGCTGCGCCAGCGAGCGCGCACTGCGCTCCTCCTCGAACACGAGGCTGCGCTCCAGCGAGCCGCGGGCGGCGCCGGCGAGGAGCTGGGCCAGCTCGTGATCGTCGTCGGAGAGCTGCCGCTCGTCGCCGAAGAAGACGAGCACGACCGCGAGCTCGTCGTCGCCGAATGCGAGCGGGATCGCGAGCAACGAGCGTGCGCCCGCATCGACGGCCGTCCGGCGGAAGCTCTCGCCGAAGCGCTCGTCGTCCCGCAGCGCCGACGAGGCGAGCGCCCTCCCGCCGGCAGCGGCGTCCGCGAGCGCCGTCGCGTCCGGCGCGAGGTCGACGGCAAGCGCCGCGGCGAGCGCGTCCGGGAGCGCATGCTCGGCCGCGAGCACGAGCCGTCCCGCCCGCAACTCGACGACCGCGGCGTACGTCGCGCCGAGCGCGTCTCCCGCCGCGTGCGCGACGGCTTCCAGCGTCCGCTCGCGGGACAACGGCTCCGCGAGAACGGCGGCGACGCGGGAGAAGCCGCGCTGCACGCGCTCCTGCCGCGAGCGCTCCTCGAACACCTCCGCGTTCCGCAGCGCGAGCGACGCGAGCCGCGCGAAGGCGTCGAGCAGGTCGAGGTGCTCCTCGGAGAAGGTCCCCGGCCGGCGCGCGCAGACGCCCAGAACGCCGCGGACGCGGCCGCCGGCCGAGATGGGCGCATCCACCACCTCGGCGAACGCGCGGTAGGCGTCGCTCGGCTGAGGTTCCTCCGTCTCCGCGAAGCGGCGCTTCAGGATCGGGCGGCCGATTCCGATCGCGTCGGCCCGCGTACCGGCGGGCTGCACCCTCTGCCCCACCTGCGACACGGGCAGGCCGACCACCGCGCGGCACCGGAGGGTCCGGCCGTCGTCCTCGAACGTCCAGCAGTCGGCGGCGTCTCCGCCGACGAGCCTCGCCGCCTCCTCGACGAGCCGGCGGATCACGGAGTCGAGCTCGAGGTCGCCCGTCAGCGTCTGGGCCGCCTTCAGCAGCGAGGCCTGCTGGCCGAGGCGGAGGCGGTTCTCGTCGAGCAGGCGCGCCGCGTGAATCGCGAGCCCGACCTCGTGGGCGACGGCCTCGGCGAGGGCGACCTCGTCTCCCGTCCACGCACTGGCGGTCGTGCGGTGCGCGGCGAACGCCCCGACGAGCTCGTCGAGAACGATCATCGGCGTCACGAGCACAGCCCGCGAACCGAGCGCGCGCAGGTGGTGGTCGACGTCGAGCGTGGGATCGGCCTCCAGGTCTTCCACCGCGATCGTGCGGCGCTCCGCCAGGGCGAGCTCGGTGACCGTCAGCCGCTCCGCCGCCCCCGCGTCGGGCAGTTCCGGCCGCCGCCACTCACGCAGCTCGGGCTCTCCGCCGGCCGCCACGGGAAGCAGGACGAAGCAGCGGTCCGCCGACAGCGCCCCGGCGGCCTCGCGCACGGCGACGTCGAGCAGCGTGTCGAGGTCCAGCTCCGAGCGCAACCGCGCCGACAGGCGCACCAGGAGCCGCTCGCGCTCGAGGGCGTCGGCGAGCGCCGCCGCCGACCGCAGCCGCTCGAGGGCGAGCGCGGCGCCGGCCGCGAGCTCCTGCGCGAGCACGACATCCTCGCGTCCGAACGTCCGCGCCGTCCTGGACGCGATCGCGAGCACGCCCACGACGCCTGCATCCCCGGCGATGGGCACGAACACGGCGCTCCGCGCCCCGACGCGCTCGTTCAGGCGACGGCTCGCGGCCCCGGCGGTGCCGACGTCGTGGATCGTCACGGGGGCGTTCTCGAAGACCGCGCTCGCGATCCCCGACGCCTCGGTCTCCAGGTCGACGACGACGTCGTCCCAGCGCACGTCCTCCCCGGCGAGGCTCGCCGCCACCCCGCGCGCAGTGCTGCCTTCGACGACGGTCAGGCTCGCGAAGTCGGTCTCGAGGATGGCGCACGCGTGCCGGACGAGGCGGCGGCCGAGCTCCTCGGCGGTCGACGCGGAGAGGAGCTGGGCCGCGAAGCGGTTGAGCTCCTCGCGCCGCTGCGCCTCGCGCGAGCGGCGCTCCTCCGCCTCCAGCGCGCGCCGGGAGCCGCTCAGGAGGAGCTCGCGCTGGGCGAAGCGCGCGAAGTAGGCGAGCGCCGGGAGCGCGGCGACGACGACGGCGACGAGCGCGAGCCAGGGCCGGTCCCCGATCGGCTCGCGGTCCGCGAGGACGAGCAGGCCCAGCAGCACGGCGGCCACGCCGAGCGCCGGGTACACCAGCGCGACGGAGAGCTCGAACAGCCGGATCCGGCGGCGCTCGCGCCACAGGGCGGGGACGAGCGTCGCCGCGACCGCGAGGTACAGACCGCCGAGAGCGAGCAGCGGCACCGCATTCAGGTAGATGGCCTGGCTCTCGGTTGTCACAGCGCCCCCGGGCGAGATGATAGGTCACGTGACGTTCGCCGCGAGGGGCCGAGATTCCCGCTTACAAAGATGGGCCGCTCGGCCCATTGTCGGTTGTTCCCGCGGCGGTGTAGCTTGCTCGTACTGGGCGATGCGAACCGCGGTCGCGTACCTGGCCTTGCAGGCCGCGGGGAGCACTGAAGAGAGCGTCGGACTGCGCCGACCCCCCCGAGCAGTCCGGCGCTCTCTCTGCTTCGTCCCTGACCGGCGTGTGGCTCCCGCCGGGCAGAGCCCGGCTCCGCCCCACGCCTCGCGCCGCTGACCGCCCTCCACTCGGGAGGCCGTGCGTCCGCACTGTCCTCCTCGCTCCGGGACGCCCAGCAGCACGTCAGGAACGAAGCAGCGCCGCCCGCCTGCGCCCGAGCGGCAAAATCTCCGCGGCTACGATGGCGGACATGGAGGGCGCCTCCGTCCGGCGTGTCCTGCTCGCGTCGCCGCGCGGCTACTGCGCGGGCGTCGAGCGTGCCGTCGAGTCGGTCGAGCTCGCGCTCGCGCACTACGGCGCGCCCATCTACGTCCGCAAGCAGATCGTCCACAACGCGCACGTCGTGCGCGAGCTCGAGGAGCGCGGCGCGATCTTCGTCGACGACGAGGCGGAGGTCCCCGCCGGAGCGACGATCGTCTACTCCGCCCACGGCGTCGCGCCGACCGTCCACGCACGCTCCGCCGAGCTCCGCCACAACGTCATCGACGCGACGTGTCCGCTCGTGACGAAGGTGCACGTGCAGGCGAGGCGGTACGCCGCCGACGGCTACACGGTCGTCCTGATCGGTCACGCCGGCCACGAGGAGGTCGTCGGGACGATGGGCGAGGCGCCCGAGGCGACCGTCCTCGTCGAGTCGGTCGAGGACGTGGACGCGCTCGCCTTCGCTCCCGACAGCCGGCTCGCGTACATCACGCAGACGACGTTGTCGGTCGACGAGACGCGCGAGATCATCGCCGCCCTGCGCCGCCGCTTCCCGCACATCCACGCGCCGAAGAAGGAGGACATCTGCTACGCGACCTCCAACCGGCAGTGGGCGGTGAAGGAGATGCTCGCCGAGATCCAGCTCCTGCTCGTAATCGGGTCGCGGAACTCCTCGAACTCGAACCGGCTCGTCGAGGTCGCGCGCGCGCACGGCGTCGCGTCGCACCTGATCGACGACGAGACGGACATCGACCCTTCCTGGCTCGACGGGATCGAGAGCGTCGGCGTCACCTCCGGCGCGTCCGCCCCGGAGAAGCTCGTCGCGCGCGTGTGCGACTGGTTCCGCGCCCGCGGCATCGAGCGGATCGAGCCGTACCAGATGGTCGACGAGGACGTCGTCTTCCGCCTGCCGGTCGAGCTGCGCAGAGAGCTGGCGCTGGCGGAGTCGCAGTCCTGAGGGCGCTCCTCGCGGCGCTCGCGGCCGCGCTGGTGGCCGGGTGCGGCGGCTCGACCGAGACCGTCACCGTCAGCGAGACGGTCAGCGTGACCGAGACCGTGACGGAGACGGCGGCGGCGTCGCCGCTCCCGGAGCCGGTCGAGCGGACCCGCGCGGGGATCCTCGAGGCGGCTCGCGCAGGCGACTACGACGCCCTCGGGCCGTACGTGACGGACGCGCTCAACTACACGTTCGGCGGCCCCTACGAGGGCGGCGCGATCGCGTACTGGCGCAACCTCGAGGAGACGACGGACGAGCGCCCGCTGGAGGCGCTCGCCCGCGTGCTCGAGCTCCCGCCCACGCTGTCGGGCGGGCTCTACGTCTGGCCGTGGGCGTACACGGTGCCCGCGAATCAGCTCACGGGCTACGAGCGCGGCCTGCTGGGGCCGCTCGCCGACTCCTACGCGGGGCAGAGCTACCTCGGGTGGCGCGCCGGGATCCGGCCGGACGGCACCTGGGTCTTCTTCGTCGCCGGCGACTGAGCCGCCTACGGCCGGAGCGCGCGCTCGAGCAGGTCGTGCACGCGCGAGCGGCGGTGGCGCGGCGGCGCGACGAACGCCGCCAGGCGCGCCGCCTCGTCGTCGTCGAGCGAGACGGCCGCCTCCGCGGTGCCGCTCTCGTCCCAGACACTGAAGCGCACGTGGCGGTCGTCGACGTACCGCGACACGCGCAGCGCCTTGCCGTGGTCGTCCGCGACGGCGTCGGCGGCGACGAAGAACTCGACGAGCTTGCGCCGCTGCGGCATCGCGCACCAGGGGCAGAAGCGGAAGCTCGCTTCGACGAAGCCGCCACAGTGCGTGCACGCGCCCACTGCCCCATCGTCGTACCCGGCGCCGCCCCGCGCAACACGGCGGTCAGGCCTTCTCGATCACCGGCTCCTCGACGCCGTCGATGCGCAGCTCGACGGCCAGCACCTCCGCCTTGATCTGCTCCTCGTACGGGAGCAGCTCGCGCGCCGACTCCGGGAGCGTGACGCGGATCCGGTCCGTGAGCTCGAGCCCGGCGTCCTTCCGCATCGAGTTGAGGAGCCGTACGAGGTCGAGCATCCTGCCCTCGCGCTCGAGCTCCGGGTCGAGCCGGGTGTCGAGCGCGACGGTGACGCCGTCCTCGGCCGCGACCGACCAGCCCTCGCGCCCGCTCCGCTCGACGAGCACCTCGTCGGCCCCGAGCACGCGCCCGCCGACCCGGAAGCGGCCGCCGTCGAGCTCCTCGAACTCGCCCGCCTGCAGGGCGGCGCGCACCGCGCCGAGCTCCTTCCCGAGCTTCGGCCCGAGCACCGGCAGGTTCGGCTTCACGCGCAGCTCCGTCGCCTCGACCGGCCCGAACGCGAGCTCCTTCACCCGCAGCTCGTCGCGCACGACGTCGGCGTGCCGCTCTGCGAGCGGCGCGCCCTCGACCACGAGCCGCCGCACGGGCTGCCGCAGCTTCAGCCCGCTCGCGTCACGCGCACGGCGGCCCAGCTCGGCCACGAGCCTCGCCTGCGCCATCTCCGCCAGCAGCTCCTCGTCGGCGACCTCCGGCTCCGGCCAGCCGGCGAGGTGCACGGAGTCGGGCGCGGCCTCGCACGGGGCGGCGACGAGGTTCCGCCAGAGGTGGTCGGCGAGGAACGGCATCAGCGGCGCGATCACGCGGAGCGACTGCACGAGCCCGTACCAGAGCGTGCGGAACGCCGCCTCGTCGAGGCCGTAGAAGCGCCGCCGCGAGCGACGGATGTACCAGTTGGAGAGGTCGTCGAGGTACGTCTCGAATGCCTGCACGGCGCGGAAGGTCAACTGCTCCTCGTACGCGTCCGTCGCGTCGCGCACGAGCCGCCGCGTGCGCGCGGCCAGCCACCGGTCGAGCGGCTGGAGCTCGCCGTCGGGGCCGTGCTCGAGGTCGGCGTAGCGAGGCCGGAAGGCCTCGATGTTGCCGTAGTCGACGAGGAACTTCGCCGAGTGCCAGAACGTGAGCAGCTTCCGCTTGATCTCGTGCGCCGGCCCGTAGCCGAAGAGGAGGTTCCGGTCGGGCGGCTGGGCGCAGAACTGCCACCGCATCACGTCCGCGCCCATCCGGGCGAACGCGTCCTCGGCCTCGATCATGTTCCCCCACGAGCCGTGCATCTCGCGGCCCGTCTCGTCGAGCATCTTCTCGTAGCCGAGCACCTCGCGGAACGGCGCCCGCCCCACGAGGACGACGGACATGAAGAGCTGCGAGTAGAACCACAGCCGGATCTGCTCGCGCATCTCCGACACCCAGTGCGCCGGGAACCACTTCTCCCAGTAGGCGTGGTCGGGCAGGTCGGCCCGGGTCAGCCCCTTCGCGGCGCCCGTCGCGTAGCCCTCCTCCACCCACCCGGGGTTCTCCCAGCCGAGGGTCGAGAACGGGACGATCCCCGCGTCGAGCCAGACGTCGCCGACCTCGGGGATCCGCCGCACCTCCTCTCCGCACCCCTCGCAGCGGATCGGCACCGCGTCGATCCACGGGCGTCGCAGCTCCTCGAGCTGCTCGAGCCCGCCGAGCGCGCGCTCCTCGAGCTCGGCGCGCGAGCCGATCACGTTCAGGCGACCGCACCCGCACGGGTAGAACGGCAGCGGCAGCCCGTAGTAGCGACGGCGGGAGATGTTCCAGTCGCCCATGTTCACGAGCCAGTCGTCCATCCGCTTGCCCATGTACTCCGGCGTCCAGCGCACCTCCGCGTTGGCCCGGCGCATCGGCTCGCGAATGTCCCGCACCGAGATGAACCAGTCGTCGGAGATGCGGAAGATGAGCGGCGTGTGGCAGCGCCAGCACTCGGGGTAGCGATGCTCGTAGAGGCCGGCCTCGACGAGCCGGCCCCGCTCCTCGAGCCGGCCGATGATCTGCTCGGCGGCCTCGACGGTGGAGAGGCCGTGGAGCCACCCGTAGTCGTCGTAGAAGCGCCCCGACTCGTCCACCGGCGTCAGCACCGACAGGTCGTGGACGCGGGCCAGCTCGAAGTCCTCGGCGCCGCAGCCGGGCGCGATGTGCACGATCCCGGTCCCTTCCTCCAGCGAGACCTCGTCCCACGGGATCACCCGGTGCTCGACGCCCCCGCCCGGCGCCAAGTCGTCGAACGGCCCCTCGTACCGGAGGCCGACGAGCTCGGAGCCGCGGACCACCTCGACGAACTGCTCGTCCGGGTAGCGCGGGGCCGCCACCCACTCCCCCGTGATCCGGCGGCCGTACTCCGCCCCGGGATTGACCGCCGCCGCGACGTTCGCCGGCAGCGTCCACGGCGTCGTCGTCCACACCACGAGCGACTCGCCGGGACGGCCTTCGAGCGGCAGGCGCACGAACAGCGACGGGTCGGCGCGCTCGACGTAGTTCCCGTGCAGCTCGTGCGCGGAGATGGAGGTCCCGCAGCGGGGACACCACTCCGTCGAGCGGTGTCCCAGGTAGAGCCACCCGCGCTCGTGGACGAGCTTCAGGAAGCGCCAGATGTACTCGATGTTGGTGTCGCTGAAGGTGAAGTAGTCGTCGCCCCAGTCCATCCACTGCCCCAGTCGCTGCGACCCGCGCGTGATCTCCTCCGACGACCACACGACCACCTCGCGGCACTTGCGCGCGAAACGGTCCAGGCCGTACTCCTCGATCTCGCGCTTCGAGTTGAGCCCGAGGTCGCGCTCGACGCCGACCTCGATCCAGAGCCCCTGGCAGTCGAAGCCGTTCTGGTAGCGCTGGTCGAAGCCGCGCAGCGCCTTGTAGCGCTGGAAGACGTCCTTCAGCGTCCGCCCCCAGGCGGTGTGGATCGCGAGCTTCTTGTTCGCCGTGACGGGACCGTCGACGAAGCTCCAGTGCGGGCCGCCGGCGTTCTGCTCCCGGAGGCGCTCGAACGTCTGCTCGCGCTCCCAGCGGTCGAGCACCTCGAGCTCGAGCGCCGGGTGGTCGGGGACGTCGGGCAGCGGCGTGAACGGGCGCTCCATCGGCAGTGCGATCGTACCGCCCGGAATCCGGGCGCCCTCCGGGGCGTTTGCTCCCATGAGGGGCGCGGAAGCCCCTCGAACTACGTCGGAAAGGAACGCATGGCAACCGAAGTGACGAACGAGACGTGGGAGAGCGAGGTCGCGGGGAGCGACAAGCCCGTCCTCGTCGACTTCTGGGCGGAGTGGTGCGGCCCGTGCCACGCCGTCGCTCCCGTCCTCGACAGGATCGTCGAGGAGCGGCAGGGGGAGCTGAAGCTCGTGAAGGTGAACATCGACGAGCAGCCGGAGCTCGCGGGCCGGTTCGGGGTCGCGTCGATCCCGACGATGATCCTGTTCAAGGGTGGCGAGCCCGCCGCGGCCGCGATCGGCGCGCAGCCCAAGGGCTCCTTGGAGCGCTCGCTCGGCTTGGCCTGACCCCGGAAGCTGCGGCGGCGCGGGCTAGCCCCGCGCCGCCTCGCGCTTCTCCGCCGACGTCGGCGCGACCGCCTTCGAGGCGGGCTCGTCGACGAGGTTCAGCACACGCATCCCGTGGACGTACGTGATCGCGCCGCCGACCCAGCCGCCGAAGAGGAGGAGGCCGAACCCCACGAGGGTGAGCACGAGCGCGCCCGTGCCCACGTCGCCGTCGTCGTAGCTCCCCTTGCCTCCGATGGCCGTGGCGAGGAAGACGCCGGCGGTGAGGAGCATCACGATCAGGTGCGTCGTCGCCGTACGCCACAGCGGCGTGCCGCTCGTGATCGTCAGCCAGTCGGCGATCCCCGTCGTAGCCGTCGGCACCGTGAGTACCAGGCCGACGAGCAGTGCCAGCCACCAGGCCTGTGCCGCCGCCGTCTCGGTCACGCCCAGCACGTCGAGCACCGCTGCGATCGTGGCGAAGGTGTAGGCGCCGATCACGGCGTCCGTGAGCGGCGGGTGCAGCGGGTGGCCGGGGAGGCCGCGGATCAGGAAGCCGAAGTTCACGTGCCCTCCTCCGTGTTGGGGACGGCACCGATTCTTCCACGCGCGCGGGCGCGGAACCCTCGGGAGGAGGAGCTACTCCTCGTTGCCGAGGAAGTCGAGGAACGCGCCGTGCTTCGCGAGGTACTCCTCGAGCGCGGCGACGCCACCGGCCGCCCACTCCTCGACCCAGTCCTCACGCAGGTCGTGCTCGACGTAGTGGAGCCCGTGCTCGTTCATCTGGGGATCATCGGCCGCAGCCACAGCGCACGCCATGGGCCGTTCGGCTCATTTTGCTCCCAGCCGGACCTACTACGCTGCCGGGCGTGGCCGGGCTCCTGTTCGTGAACCCTCGCTCGGGGTCGGCGGAGCCGTCGGTCGACACGCTGGCCTCCGAGGCCCGCGGGCGCGGCGTCGAGGTGCGCGTGCTGCGGCAGGGCGAGGACGTCGCGGAGCTCGCGCGAGCGGCCGATGCGGCGGCGCTGGGGATGGCCGGCGGCGACGGCTCGCTGGCGGCGGTCGCCGCGACGGCGCTCGAGCGCGACGTCCCGTTCGTCGCGATCCCGTACGGGACCCGCAACCACTTCGCGCGCGACCTCGGCCTCGATCGGGACGATCCGCTCGCGGCGCTCGACGCCTTCGGGGGCGAGGAGCGGCGGGTCGACGTCGGCCGCGTCGGCGAGCGTCTTTTCCTCAACAACGTCTCGCTCGGCCTGTACGCGCGCCTCGTCCACCGCCGCGAGCGGCACCGACGCCGGCGCGAGGCGCTCGCGCGGCTGCGGGCGCTCGCCATCCTCGCGCGCCACCCGCGCCCGCTCGACGTCACCGTCGACGGCGCCCCGCTGAGCGCGCGCGTCGTGCTCGTGGCGAACAACGCCTACCGGCTCGATCCGCTCTCGCCGGGGGAGCGGGAACGACTCGACGACGGCCTGCTCCACCTCTACGCCTCGAGCGGGATCTTCCGCGGCGGCTGGCGCGAGCGCACCGGCACGCGCTTCGTCGTGGACGCGCGCCACCACCGCCTGCGCGCGGCCGTCGACGGCGAGCCGGCGACGTTCGAGACCCCGCTGGAGTTCTCGATCGAGCCGGCCGCGCTGCGTGTGCTCGTGCCGCCCGGCACCGGCGCGCAGGATGGGAGCCCGTGAGCCCGCGGCACGTGCCCGCGACCGTCACGGAGCTCTCGCGCGTGCCGCTGCTCGCGGAGATGCCCGGCGCGCGGCTCGCCGAGCTGGCCGCGCGGATGGAGCGGACGGAGGTGCCGCCGGGGACGACGATCGTGCGGGAGGGCGAGCCGGGAGACCGCTTCTTCGTCCTCCTCGCGGGGATGCTCGAGGTGCGGCAAGAGGCGCTCGGGCCCCGCCGGGTGCTCAGGCCGGGCGACTGGTTCGGCGAGGTGGCGCTGGCGATGGGCGTCCCTCGCACCGCGTCCGTGCGCGCGGTGACCCCGGCGACCGTGGCGAGTTGCGACCGCGCCGCGTTCGACGAGTTCCTGCGGCCGCTGTTCGCAGAGGACGCGTGACGTTTCGCAGCCGCGCGCGGCGGTACGAGCACGGCGTGATCGAGCTCTACCAGGCGGAGTGGTGTCCCCATTCGCGCAAGGTCCGCCAACGGCTGACGGAG
>DATHTC010000308.1:0-2114 GCA_035463735.1 Gaiellaceae bacterium
GCGGTAGCCCTCGAGCGCGCGCGCGTCGCCGGCTGCCGCCGCGGCCGCCGCTTCGAGCTCGTCGGGGTCGCGCCCGCCGCGCGTCGCGGCGAAGAACGCCCGGTACGGCGTCTGCGTGGGGTGCGCGAAGCGGCGCCGGAAGCCGTGCACGAGCACGACCGTCCCCCCGTCCTCGACGGGGAACGCGTCGCGCCACAGGCGAAGCGCGAGGCCGAGGGCGAGGTACGCCGCCTGGAGCGGGTTCGGGTCCTCGCGCGGCAGCGTCGGCGTGGTCGCCGGGACCGGCACCACGAGCGTGTCGAGCCGCTCCGGCACGACGGCCGCGCGCGCCTCGATCGCGCGTAGCAGCGCCTCCGCATGCGCGACCGACGGGGCGCCCGCGAACGCGGCGGTCGCCGTCAGCTCGGTTCGCAGCGAGTGCAGCAGCCTCGTGCGAAGGAGCCGCGGAAGCGCGGAGTACAGGCGACGCAGCGCGGAGCGCGCGAGTCGATCGTCGGCTTCCGGTTCGAACGGGTAGCCCTGGAGCGGGCCCGCCATGCGCGGGTGGTTGAGGGCGAGCGAGACGCCGATCGCGGGCGCACGGGCTGCGAGGCCCCGCTCGATCGCGAGGCCGGCGCGCCAGCCGAGCGACGCGCCCGTCTCGAGCAACGAGTACGCCTGGGCCGCGCGGAGCGTCTCCGCTCCGGCGGCCGCAAGCAGCGATGCGGGGCCGCCGTGGAGGACCGTCTCGGCGGCGCCGACGGTGAGCACGAGGTCGGTCTCCACCAGCGAGCGGTGCACCCGGAGCGGTGCGTGCCCGTCGTGCGGGAGCTCGGCGAGGTCGTCCGCCTCCGCGTCGTGCACCTCCACCCGGCCGCTGAAGCGGCGACGGAAGTCGAACGAGAAGAGCGACGCGAGCTCGCGTCCGAGCGGCCGCCGTGCGAGCCCCGTCGCCACGAGCACCGTCTGCCTCGACGCGGGGACGCCCGCCTCCTCGAGCGCCTCGACCGCCGCCGCGACGGCGTCTTCCCGCGGGTCGAAGGCCGCGGCGGGGATCGGCAGCGCCGGCGACTCGACGACGACGGTCGCCCGGCCGCCGCGCGGCGCGAGCTCCTGCAGCGACGGGCCGGCGAGCGGGAACCGGAGCGCGTCGCGGACGGCGGCCGCCACGTCCCCGAGCGCGTCGGCGGGCGCGGCCGGGCGGAGGACGACGGCGTCGTCAGGGGCATCCGCGAGCACGACCCGCGTGCCGGCGAGCAGCGGCACCCTCACCGGCTCACGCGCTGACCGGGGAGCGGTGAAGCCGTCGCCGGTCCGCGGCTCCGCGCGGCGTCACGGGACGGCGCGGTAGAGCCGGAGGAACGTCGTCCGCCAGCCGCGCCGCGGCCAGAAGCGCGACGCGGGCAGGTTGACGCTGCGCCAGTCCGCGGTGACCGAGCGGAAGCCGTGCTCGTGGGCCCAGTTGAGGACGTGCGCGGCCAGCGCGAGCCCGACGCCCGACCCGCGCACCGCCGGGTCGGTGGCCGCGTGTGCGAGGTCGACGTTCTGCTCGGGGACGCGGAGGTCCCCCGTCGGGCGCCGGTACAGCAGCACCTCGCCCACCACCGTTCCGGCTCGCTCCGCCATGAACGGCCAGAACGTGTCGGGGGAGTCGAACGTGTCCGACTCCCACTCGGCGACGAAGTCCGAGAGCGGCGCGACGTCGTTGTTCGAGAAGCTCGGCGAGCGCACCTGGTGCTCCCACAGCTCCCGGTCGAGGCGCGCGAGGTCCTCCAGGTCGGCCGTTGTCCCCGGGCGGATCGTCACCCCGCCGCCGACCGGCTCCACGGGCGTTGCCTCGCGCACCGCGTACACGAACTGGAGCCCGAAGCCGACGCGGAACCACGCGTCCACGAGCGCGGTGTCGTGGGACGGCACCACGACCGCGAACGCGCGCTGCCCCTCGTCGTGCCAGCGCTGGGCGGCGAACGCGAACAGGTCGCGCGCGAGCTCGGGCCCGACGACGGCGTGGCCCGCGAGGTCGCTGAAGATCCGTGTCCCTCCGCGGTTGTCGTTCGTCGCGACCGCACCGAGGAGGAAGCCTGCGGGCTCGCGGTCGACCCGCGCGAACGCCCCGCTCGCGCCCTCGCGACGCC